>NZ_JACJSM010000031.1 GCF_014698145.1 Oscillatoria sp. FACHB-1406
CCAGAATTTGAAACCTTCTACACCAAAAACATCTTGTTGAACGAAGGTATGCGGGCTTGGTTGGCTCCCCAAGACCAACCCCATCAGAAGTTTGTATTCCCTGAAGAAGTCTTACCTCGCGGTAATGCTCTGTAAGCACAATACTTTCTAGTTGATGGTTTCGCCTCCACAGGAGTGGGGGCGATTTTTTTTAGGCTGCTTTCTTGCTGAAGGTTGTGTTATTGTAAGTTACAGGTGTTTCAGCATTGGATTGAACGCCTAACTGGGACGATGTACTGCAAAATTCATTCTTTACAGGAGGTGATGCCCATGAGCGAGAGTAGTAGTAAATTTAAGGGTCATCAATTTGGAGTTAACCGGCTGCGTGCCGGGGCTGTACTATAACTTTTTGAAATCTTCCTCGCTTCTACCGACCAGTCGGAAGTAGCGAGAACCTGTCTGGGAGACATTGAAGTTTTTAAGGTTATAGTTCCTCCCGGCAGTCAGGTGCCAATTATGAAGATCCGCTAGACCGCTCTTACATCGAGTGCTACGACTGTTTCTGTCGGGTATCGAGTAAGAGCGGATAGTTTTTAAGGGCGGACTCGGACGCGATCGGTGATTAAAATTCTTAATCAGAAGTTAGCGGGAAGCGCGATCGCTACTAACCTCCCCCTCCTGTCGAACCCTAGAGTTTCTAAGCTTAGCGGTGTAAAAGAAAGAAATTCTTATCAAAAAGGTCTGTCAACCCCGAATATTTGAGAGCGCTCCTTCGGCAAACTGGACTTATAATTAAATGGAGAACTCGGTTACTTTGTCGAGTAATGAGTTATCATTGTCGGCGAACACTTCGGTAAGTTATGCGATCGCCGATTCAGGTGATGTATAATACCGAGTGAAATCGACAGAAGCCATTTAGAGCAAGGTGTGAGGAAAAAAATATGTTGAAATTGCTCTGGAGATATCAACTGATTGGTCATGCTGCTTTAGGAGCAGCACTGGCAGTCTCCTCTGCGGCAGTAGCAGCAGAAGGCAACGCGGCGCTACAACCGGAAGCAGCACAAAAAGCTGCCGAAATCGAGTTGAGCGACGCTACTAAGGCTAACCTCAAAGAAGTGAAGGCAGCCGAAGTAGTTCCCGTAGCCCAGCAAGATACGACGACAGAAGCGAAAGCAATTGAAGCTTCGCAGCCTATTGAAAACGCTGCACCGAAATTACCGGTAGCAGTTGCCCTTTCTAACGAAGTTCGCCCGGAAACCAACGCAACCGCAACCAGCAGCGTCGAGCAAATCGCTCAAAACGCTAACAATGCGGAAATTTTACGGGAAATCAATCTCTACAGCAACGAAAACCCAGCCGCAGGTCAAAGCCTTCAAGGCGCTTCTAAATTCCGCGACGTTCGTCCGACCGACTGGGCTTTCCAAGCGTTAGACGACTTAATCAAGCGCTATGACTGTCTCGTCGGTTATCCCGATGGAACCTTCCGAGGCAATCGCCCCTTGAGTCGTTACGAGTTCGCAGCCGGTTTGAACGCTTGCTTAAACCAAATCGAACGTTTGATTGCAGAAGCAACCACCGACTTTGTAACGAAAGAAGATTTAGAAACTCTGCGTCGTTTGATGCAAGAGTTTGAAGCCGAACTGGCAACGCTCGGCACCCGCGTTGATAACCTGGAAGCACGTACTGCTTTCTTGGAAGATCACCAATTCTCCACGACCACCAAGTTGAGTGGGGAAGTCATCTTCGCGCTCACCAACAACTTCGGTAACGATCGCGGTCTGAATAATACCCTAAGCAGCATCGGCGAAGCAGCGTTTGGAGATCGCGTTCGTTTGACCTTCAACACCAGCTTCACGGGTAAAGACCGTTTGGTCACTCGTCTTGCGGCTGGAAATTTACGTTCTTTCACGGGCGGTTCGCTGCCGTTCCCAACGGGTGGCAACCCAGATACCACTGGTACTTATGAAGGAACTCAAACCTTTAACCTGCAACCCAGCGAGAACTTCGACAACAACGTAAAAGTTGACTGGTTAGCTTACTACTTCCCGTTTGCAGGTATCAATACCCTCGGCGTGAACAACTCTTACGTTTACGTTGCGGCGACTGGTGGGATTTGGAGCGATATTGCCCCGACGACCAACCCCTACTTTGAAGACTACGATGGCGGTAATGGCGCGTTATCGACTTTTGCTTCGGAAAACCCAATCTACCGAGTTGGTGGTGGTGCTGGGGCAGCAATCAGCTTTGGCTTTAGCCCCCTCGAGTCTGTTATCGGACCGAGTACGGTAACGTTAGGTTACTTAGCAGGTGAAGCGAATAACCCAGGGCAGAGTCGAGGCTTATTTAACGGCGACTACGCAGCCTTAGCTCAAGCTAACTTTAACCTGTTTGATTACTTTGCAGTTGGTTTAACCTACGTCCACGGTTATCACGGTTACGGCAGTCCGATTTATGGAGCAGGTTCTACTGGAACCTTTAATGATTCCAGTCAGTTTGTTTCCAACTCGGGCGTTGTTGGCAGTTACATGGCTAATAATCCTTTGTTTCAAGCAGATCCGGGTAATGCCCTTGGTGGCGGAGGCTTGGGTATCGGTGCAACGGTTACAAACTCTTACGGTGCGGAAGTTGCTTTCCGTCCCTTTAGCGGTATCTCTGTCAGCGGTTTTGTAACTAAAACGGATGCTACGCTGATTAACCTCGGCGATGCCGACATTTGGAGTTGGGGCGGCGGCGTTGCTTTCCCTGACTTTGGGAAGCAAGGTAGCGTTCTCGGTTTCTTCGGTGGCATCCAACCGACCCTGCGCGGTATTAACAGCACCTCGCCACTCTTCAGCCGCGACACTTTCCGTATGGATACCGGCTGGCACGTTGAAGGCTTCTACAAGTACCAAGTGACGGATAATATTTCCATCACTCCCGGCGTGATCTGGTTGACTCGTCCGAACCAAAACAACAACAGCGAACCGATCGTCATCGGTACGCTCAGAACGACCTTCAAGTTCTAAGTTAAACCTTAGCTGAACTCAGCTAAATTTATTTGAAAAGCTTACCCTGCTTAAGAGCGGGGTTTTTTTTTGCGGAATTAAACCCCTAAAACTCCATAACTCTAGTGGAGAACCGGAGTATACTGGATCCGATTGTATGTTCTGTTCACCTTAAAGGTTGCTAAAAGTCTGTGGAACTGTCTTGTAAGACGGAATATGCCCTACTCGCGCTCATGGAGTTAGCCAGTCATTATTCGAGAGGCGAACCGTTACAAATCCGCCAAATCGCAACGCAACAAGGAATTCCCGATCGCTACCTCGAACAAATCCTCGCTGCATTGCGGCGTGGGGGGTTAGTCTTGAGTCAGCGGGGGGCGAAGGGCGGCTATATTTTGGCGCGAGAACCTTGGAAGATTAACTTACTCGACGCGATCGCCTGTTTGGAAAGTTTAAACTCTCGCAATAAGTTAGAGACACTCTGCCAAACAGTAGAGGGCGAAGTTCTCACTCAGGTTTGGCAGGAAATCCGCGATCGCACCTTAACCGTCTTGCAGCATTACACCCTCCAAGATTTATGCGAGCGACGGGATGCGCGCGCGCAAGCAGCTATCATGTATTACATCTAAAGGATCGTGAATAGTAAAGAGAAAACGGCTTAGAACTAACTTCCGGAAGAAGGGATTTCAGCATTGGCAGCGTTATTGCCTAATTCGCGTTCTAAAACTTTCCGAATCGCTTTCGCTCTTCGTCGCTGGTCGTAGGCGACGCACTCTTCATCCGTAACGGGGCGATTTTCGCGGCGACAAATCCCGATCAATCCCGTTGCTTCCCGCCCGCCAGTCCCAAAAGACTGGACTCTTGCGTAAGTAATCGCCTCGATTCCTTGTAGCCCCTTCTCCCTCGCTTCAGACAACTTGTGGGGAAAGCGTGGAAAGGTGCGAGGATTGGCTTGATTGGCTAAATCGAGCGTATTGAGCAAAGCTTCCTTATCCTTCAGGTCGATTCCCGCTAAGAGTAATTCCTTCGCCGCCCTCGGTTTGAACTGACCAATATAGCGATCGCAACTCTCATCCGCACCATTCACGCCCGACGTGCGATTTTGATTCGAGCAGTAGCCAAAATTCCGCACGCCATTTCCAGGATCGGTATGACCGTAATACAGCGAGGTCAACTCCCCCGATACAGTTAAATTCCCCTCGGCGTGACCGATCGCGCGGCGAATCAAATCTTGAGAAACCGAGCCTAAAAAAATCGTCTCCTTCACCCGCTGCGTCGCCCGATCTGCTAAACCTTGCGTTGCGTTCAAGGTGGGAGGATAGAGCGAAAACAGTCCTAAAGCACCAATCGAACCCCATGTCAAGATGCGCCAATCAAATTCGTCGCTGTGTCCGTACTTGCGGCGCAGTAAGCCCAATCCCGCGACAGCGACAGCGCCGTAGATAAAACCTGTCGTTGCTCCCGAGGCGATCGCGCCGGGAGCTTTCCAAGCGACGCAGCCCAGTTCTAATAAAGGAATTTTCGGACAATTAATCGTACCGAGTTGAACCGCCGCTCCTAGGGCTGCGCCGACTAAACCACCGAGTAAGATTCGCTTCATCTCAACTTCTGTCTAGGGATTGTTCGCCCCATCAACGGTGCGATCGCTGAGAACTACCCCCTTCGCGCGAGGAAACTCCGAAAAATCGAGAACTTCGAGGGGATCGAGCCACTGATTCGCCATTCCCTTCGCTCCGGGTACTGCATTATTCTGCCAGCGTAACTCGAAGTGTAAATTCGAGGCTTTCGTCTTGCCCGTCTTGCCCATCAAAGCAATCTGCTGCCCTTGACGAACGCGATCGCCGACGCGCACCAACAACTTGCTATTGTGACCGTAAACGCTATACATCCCGCCGCCGTGGGCAATCTGAATCGCCATTCCCAATCCATACTCGTCTTCCCCTGCGAACACCACTTCGCCTTCCGCCGTCGCCTGCACGGGCGTACCCTCCGCATTCGCGATATCGACACCGCAATGCACCGAGCAGGTTAAATGCTTTTGCTTATCCAGTCCCCGCGTCAGCGTACCGCGCGCGGGCAGAACAAACAGCGGTTTAATTCCTTTGGGTTTTGAGTTCTGCTCTCCTAAAATCGCCAACTTCAAGCCGGGGTTTTTTTCGCTCGGCGTTTTTCCCGTCAGCGTTCGCTCGACTAATTCCGTCGGCGGTATAACCGAGCGCGGTTTCAAGCGAACATCGACGTGCGCGCCCGAACCAATCCCTGAATTGCCGCTCTTGGCAATAACGTCACCCGTTTTTGCGTTACCGCCCTTACAATCGGACAGATGGAGCAATTGCACGATCGTGCGATTGGGAAGCGCGTACTCTCCCACCAATCCGCCGCCGTTAGCATCTTGCCAGCACTTAACAGTCGTATCCGCGATCGCGTGGAGCGGGGTTCCGACGGGCGTTCCTACATCAATTGCCGGGTGATAGCTGGAACAAGTTGGGCAAGGCTTAGTGCGCGGTCCGTAACCGCTCGTCACCCGATAGCCCGCGATCGCATCTCCCACCTTCGGCGTTTTATTCCAATCTAAACTCAGCTTTGCTTGCTGGCTTGGCGAGCGCAGCGCTGGAATCGGGAATTGCGCGAAAAAACGCCCGAAAGGACTGACTTTGATCGCCCGATTGATATTCGGTTCGACTGTCGAGAGTGCCAGTCCCATCACGATTATTGCGGTGAGGAAATCTCCACGTTTGAGAGCCGACTCTCGTCGCTTGATTTCCCAGTATGGCGTGTCAGCCGATGTGAATCTAAGTAATTCGTTGCTGGAGGGGGGACGGTTTGCCATTGCTCGGTTTGAGAAAGGACAAGACTTGGGGGCGTTTCTCTTTCCTGGAGAGAAACGACATTATTAACCAATTTATTGGTGTCATTTGCGACTTTTTGCGTGCGATCGCTGAAACCGATCGCAAGGTGGGCTGGAGTCAGTCCCGTTAGCGAACAGTAAAACCCAAATACAGCAATTAAAATTGCAACAACGTTGCTCGTTCTAAAGCTAATCATTGTAATCGTCGTCAGATTCGAGAATTTGACCGAACTCGATTGGGGAGTGAAAGATCGAAAGCTAACTCTCCCCAACCTTCCAATTCCCCATTACTTACTTAAGAAACTGCTCGATCGCTTGTTGAGCTTGGGGATCTAATCCATTTGCCGACATCCCAGCTTTCTGTTCGGTCGGGACAGCCGAGCGATCTGCCACTTCCAACAATCGAGAAGAAGCGCGCATCGGAGCGCTTTCCACGGTTGCCGCTGCTGTCGTCACGGGCTGTCGGGCAGCAGGAGTGGTTAATTGTTCTTGTTGGCGCAACTCGACTTCCACCGCTGCAATGCCCGGTTTCATGCCTTTCCAAGTTGTATTCAGCGCGCGACCGACGCTATTACCGGCGCGATACTCTAAATTCGAGTTTTCCGCGATCGGGGCGGGGAAAAGCGCGCCTCGAATCGCGTGAAACCCAAATCCTAACGTCAGGATCGGCAGTGCAATCAAACCGACCAAATAGACCGAGCCGTGTAGCTTATTGCGCCACCAAGCTTTAACGGCAATTTTCTGAGCGGCGACAATACCCGAGGGGTCGAGCGAAAGAATCTCTTCAGCTTGCGCGACGGCATCTTGTCGGGCAATTTGATAAGCTTCCCAACTAACGAGGGCGTTCCCGCGATCGGCGGGAGAAGCATCCATTGGAGGAAGGTAATTATTCCGCCTACTGCTGTATTTGTTACCCATATCTTACTCCTGAAGGTGCGTATCGATATAAAAACGAACGAGAGGGATAAATTCCCAAACCCCACCCAGTCCTCGAAGATCTGGTGCGAGCCTGGTTACTCGCGTAGGGTAGCATTCAAACAAAGCGATCCAACTCATCTAGACTGCGGCGGTCTTCAATGAAGTCTCGATATTCATCAAACATCCTGTCGTGCATGATGCTAGCATCTTCCCATTGTTGCGAAGCACTTTTAACAATTCGCCAAATTTTGTAAATCGTTTCCTCTTTGTTCAATCCTTGCTGTTTGTAGCGGATAAATTGCGCGATCGTCTGCAAGCGTTGCGAAGGCGGTCTCGAGGTCGTCGCCGCTTGGAAGCTAGTTGTTTCGGGACGAGTACGCGCGAACGGCGCGCTATCGGTCGGGCTGAGGGAATCGATCGCGCTCGTATCGGTTCGGGGGGTGCGATCCGCGTCGCGAATCCCTTCGGGCGCGCGGGGGTAAAGGTCGCGCGGCGGCGAGGAGTGGGAGTGCTTCACCGCACTCGGAATACTTTGCAGTTCCGGAAAAGTTTCCAGTAAAACACGAACCTGCATCCATTCTGGCAGATGAATTTCGGATTGTTCGGGCATCCCGTAAATATCTTTGGTCAAACCCCGTAATAACCCGCGTCCCGAGGGCAGGGCGCGACCGGTCGAACTGCGCTCGGCGAATAAGTGAATTTGAACGAAATAATTTTCGAGCAGGTTTTGGACTTCCTCAGAAACCTGTTGCGGTCGCTCTTGACTGACTAAGATTGCAAACTCTTCCTTTTTTAAGGCTTCGGTCGCTGTCGATTTGATTAAGTTAAACGCTTCGGTTCGTTGCGAGGAACAATGGTAAGGATATTGCAAGCAATCTTCCCAAATGGTTGTTACCGGGTACTGAGGCGTTTGGGTAAGGCGTTCTTGATAGTCTCGCAAGCGGAGGTCGATCGCGGTGTAATTAAAGTTACTGCCATACACCGGAAAGCAAGGGGCCCAGGCATTCAGATGTCCTTGAGGATCGTTGACTTCTACTTCGTGCTTGACAAATAGAACCCGCAACAAAGCGATAAATTGCGCGAGTTCCGTTTTCCCCGATCGCGGTTCTCCCCCGATTAAGATCGGCGTAGCTTCGAGGAGTTGCAGAACCCAGCTTTGGGGAGAGTGGCGGAGCTTGTCGAATAACTGTTGTCGGCGTTCTTCAAAACTGCGAGGTTGCAGTTGCGTCGTTCGGGTTTCGAGGATTTCGGTCTCGAGGCTTGCCGACCAACTACTGCCTGCGGGCTTCGAGTCAACGGGCGTTTGCGCTGCGATTGAGGGGGGCAAAATCCCGCGCGGCTGAAACTCGACCGACTCCGTTTCCGGCGTTTTTCCAAATAGCATCCAAATCAAGCCGCCCGTCCCAAAACAGGCAAACATCACCGAAGAGAGGGCAAAAAAGCCACTCCAAGGATGGCGTTTTTCTTTGGCGGGCAGCACGATCGTGACGTTGCTTTCGTTGGTGTTAAAGGCTTCCTGGATCGAGCGGACGGCTCCCGAGAGGGTTTCTTCATCTTGAACTTTAAACTGAGGAATGGCAGCGAAGGCCAAACAAGCTGCAAGGAGATAGCTCCCGACGATCGCGCTCAGCTTAAGGATTGCGGGTTTTGGCATCATGGGGTTTCTCCTCAACTTCTACGCGATACTCGTAGCGATCGCCTAAACTTTTCAAGGCTTTTTCATTAATCCCCTCGCTGGTGTAGTAAAGGGCTAAATCTGACTCGAATTTTTCGGGGATACGCTTGATCAATGCGTCAATCGGAGCAACGGACGACTCCGGGGAACCTATCCGAGCTTCAGAGAGCGCGAGGTATTGGATCATGGCCCCGGCTAGAGCGGCGTTACGTTGGTTTTCCGGCAGCGTGAAGCTTTTTTCCATATCCTTGGAGAGCAATCGCGCAAAGCCTCGCAAGCAGACCTGTTGGGGGCGACCGTAGCATTCAAGCACTTTCGGATTGGTCATGAATTCCGAGGCTTTGCTGCGGTAGCGCAGCGCTTCATCGCCCTGAACTGTTTTCAAGACATATTCCAACCAGAGTTTCATCTGGGCGTAACAGTCCATAATCGTGCGGCCCGTTTCGGGGGCGCAGTAGTTAAGGTCGGTCAGCCAGTTGGGGTCGCGCTGGGTTACTTGAGGGCGTTTTAAGGTTAGCGTTAAGTCTTGAGGTTTGTCTTGCTGAAACACGGCCCAGGCTACGAGCATCGAACCGCCGAGCGCTGTTCCGCCGACGGTTAGGCAGAGAGCGGTCTTCCAGATGAGCGGGTTGATTTTCATAAACGGCCAGAAGCTTTGCTTGGGAATGACTGCCGATTGCTCTTGCTGCTGCTGTAGGTGCATCTGTATTAAGGGACTCCGCACGAATTAACCACGATCTATTGCGCCTTACGAATTGGGACTCCAGCAGCCCTCGGCGATTTGCGCGCCGATCGCGAGCAGCAGTCGCTCGAGGTCTTGTAGCGAAAACTCGATACAGGCGGCGAGCGCTTCGTAAATGGCCGGATCGTCGAGGCGTAAGTCGCTGTTGGTTTGTTCGATCGCCTCGGCCATCAAGTCTTCGGGGCGTTCTGCCGCCAGCCATTGACTCCAAAAGACGTACAGCGACAGCGCCGCGCGAAACGTATATTTGGAGTATTTTTCCATCCGTTCCCAATGCGGACCGTATTCCTGCTCGAGGGTTTGGGTGAAACGACAATCGAGAATCGAGCGGACGGCTGGCATTGAATGAGCCGCCACTTCCGCTGACGCTGGCGGGGGCAAAGGCGAGTCGGCTTCGGGGAATGGTTCGGCTTGCCAAGATGCCGCTTGCTGTTTGTAGTCGAGAGAGGTCATGGACGGTTGAGTTCGAGCGCGCGATCGCATTTTTTTTGCTCTAGACTTTAATCGTAAATAGTAACTTGTAAATTTATTCGCTAAGGATTAGCGAGTCTTTCTTTGACGCTTTTGTTTTCCGAGTCGATGCGATCGCTCGGATCTCTCAGAAATTATAATTCCTCAGCGTACCACGTCGATACTCTAGATGGGAGGCCGGAGTCAAGAGCTTGGGGAATTTGTAACATCGCTTTTCCGACCGCACTCTTGGCGCTGCGGCGGCGCTTTGGGCAACTCCAGTAACTCTGGTTTTACGACGGGGGGGTTCTCATCTTTGGCGAGTTCGCATTAGCGCGATTTATCGGGTGCAACTTAAGTATTTCTCTGCTCGAAGTAAATTGAAGTAGTGAGAGAGAAGATTGGGAGATCGATTCGGTTAATTCAGAGGGAGAAAATCGAAAAGGGAAGGAGAGATCGCTTCTCGATTACTTTAACCGGAAAATTTACTGTAGCAAGGCGCACATCTGGAGATATTGAAGCGAAAAGATGCGATCGAGAACTCGAAAAAAAGCCTCTGGCTGATTCAAAATTAAAAATTAAAAATCAAAAATGAAGAAACCTAGATATATTAGGGGTTTCAGCCTCAAGATATATCGTCCGAACTCGGAGAATTGGTTTTAGCCCCCCGAGTTTCGCCGCCTTGGAATACAAATTTGTCGATCGCGGCGAACCCGATAGATTAAAGCGACCCGATTGGGGGCTTGCTCAATAACGCTGAGAACTGAGTCAGCAAGAAGTACAGGCGGCTTGATGGCAATGTCATCGAGAGTCAAACTCTACGCCGACTCAGACTCAAAGATCGGGGAAGTCATGAGGAAAACCTTTCAATCGATGGCTACCTCAACCTTGTCAATTGTCAATTATCCAGCAGACCTTATTTACCCATCCCTAACTGTTGGGCTTTCTGATAGACTTTTCCTTCCGTCAGCAGCGAGGGCGCGATCGCGACTTCAACCTGCTGCATCTCCTTAATGTCCTTCGCCCCTAACGTCCCCATGCTCGTCGTCAGCGCCCCTAAAAGATTGTGAGTGCCATCGTCGAGGCGGGCGGGGCCGACTAAAATTTCGGCTAAGGTTCCCGTCGTTCCGACATTAATCCGCGTCCCGCGCGGCAAAACCGGACTCGGCGTAGCCATGCCCCAATGGTAGCCCCGACCGGGCGCTTCTGCTGAGCGAGCGATCGGCGAACCAATCATCACCGCATCCGCACCGCAGGCAATACACTTACAAATATCGCCCCCCGTCACGATGCCGCCATCGGCTAAAACCGGCACGTAACGACCCGTTTCCCGTTCGTAATCGTCGCGAGCCGCCGCGCAGTCAGCCACAGCAGTCGCCTGCGGCACGCCAACGCCCAACACCCCGCGAGAGGTACAAGCCGCCCCAGGACCGATGCCCACCATCACCGCCGCCGCTCCTGCTTTCATTAGGTTGAGCGCTACTTCGTAAGTCACGCAGTTACCCAAAGCGACCGGAATCGGCATTTCTTTGCAAAATTGAACCAAATCCAGCGGCGCGACGCTCTCGGGAGCGAGGTGAGCGGTTGAAACGACGGTTGCTTGAATAAAGAGTAAATCTGCCTTTGCCTCGGCAACCGTTGCCCCAAACTTAACCGCCCCGGCTGGAGTCAAGCTGACTGCCGCAATTCCGCCGCCCGCCTTGATTTCTTCGATGCGCTGTCGAATCAGTTCCGGTTGAATCGGTTTGGCGTAGAGTTCCTGCATCAACTCGACAAACTCGGTTTTCCCGACAGCCGCGATGCGCTCGAGGATAGGCTGAGTATCTTCATAGCGCGTTTGAATGCCTTCCAGATTCAAGACTCCCAGCGCGCCCAACTCCGACAGTAAAATCGCCATGCGAACGTCTACTACCCCATCCATCGCACTAGCAACAATCGGAATTTGACGTTCGATGTTGCCAATCGAGAAGCGAGTATCGGCGAGACTGGGATCGAGGGTTCGCTGTCCGGGGATTAAAGCGATTTCATCAAAGCCGTAAGCGCGTCTTGCGGTTTTTCCGCGACCAATTTGAATATCCACGTTTTTCGTTTCCCAAAGCTATTAGCTTAGGCTAGCAAATTTTGCTAATCCGTGGAATGGTTGAAACTCCTATCGTTGCGGGGACTGCTCGTTTTGCTTCGATCGCTCGCTTGGCTTCGGCAGAAGGAGCGGGGCAGTCGGTGGAGCCAGGAATCTGCGAAGAAAACGCGATCGCATCCCGGCTGGTTAGAAGTTATTTAGCCATAAGTTCATCGGGAATTAACACGGGATTACGGCTTTTCTGAATTCTTTCAGAGCCGCCCAGACTTATACCAATTCCCAATCGCGATGCACTAAATTTTTTGCTGTAGGGGCATAACATTGTTATGCCCTCTTCGGAAATCGGGCAAAATCAATGAGAATCGGTATTAGATTTTGTTCTGCCTTAATAACTCTTTGTATAGAAAGAAAACTTTAATTCAACTTGACTTTTGTAACATTTTTTGTTTGTGTTAGATACACCGCACGGGCGAATACCATTCGCCCCTACCAATCTAATTTAATTTTTTGCACCTCATCCATTTGAACAACGCTATATAGCAGTTTTCACGTGAGTGAGGTACACCCAACGGGCGCAAGCCTTGCGCCCCTACCGATTTGATTTTGGAATCCGTACCTCACGCTTATGAAAAACGCTATATAAACAAAAAAACGAGCGTTACTGAGTAACGGCGAGCGCTGTATTAACTGTTTGCTGCTGCTTCACGGATCGCTTCTAACACGACTTGTGGATGCGAAATCATGGGACAATGGCTAGAGGCTACCGTAGTAGTTTTTGCTCCCATGCGCTCGGATAATTCGCGCTGCAATTCCGGAGGAACGGATCGATCTTCAGTGGCTAAAATATACCAGCTTGGTTTATTTTTCCAAGCGGGAGAACTCGATTTGGCAACGGTTAGAGCGGCTGCGGGTGGGGTTTGGGTAACATAAATAAGGGCTTGTCTTTCTTCTGAGATGCCATTAGCAAAAACTTCTTTAACTCCTTCTTTAGAAATCCAAACAAATCCATTTTCCTCTTGGAAATGGGGTGAGGGGGAGCCATATTTACTCATTAAGTCCATCATTGATTCTCCCGTATCGGGTGCGAGGGCTGCGAGATAAACTAAGCCTGCAACTCGTTCGTCATTGCCAACTTCAGTAATGACAAATCCGCCCCACGAATGACCGACTAAAATACATTTTCCCTCAATTCTGTCTAAGGCGCGTTTCGTTGTTGCAACATCATCTGCTAAGGAAGTGAGGGGATTTTGAACGGTAATGACGTTATATCCTTCTGCTAAAAGGGCTGGAATTACGTCTTGATAACAAGTACCGTCCGCCCAAAAACCATGAACGAGGAGGATGTTTTTAATGGGTTCCATTATTCTTGACAATATACTAGAGTTAGCTAAGCTGCTGTTAGTGGAAAGTAGGTTAATTGGCGAAGATGGTGTGTTATACCAGTTTTCAGTCTTGATGCACTAAATTTTATCGGTAGGGGCAGCCACAATGTTATGCCCTCTTCGGGAATCGTGCAAAATCAATGAGAATTGGTATGAAAGCGGTGCGTTACGGCGCGCCAAGAATTTAATTTCTTTTTACGAAATTTAGCTTGCGCCTAACGCACCCTACGGGGGAGGTTAATGCCAAAAAATCAATCTCTTTTTGCGAAATTTAGCTTGCACCTAACGCACCCTACCCGAAAGTCTTTCTATCAGACTAGCACTTTAGGAAAAAGCGATCGCGATCGCTTTTTCTAGCCCCCGCACTCGTAGCATCAGACGCGGTGCAGAACCGTTGTAGAGTACAACCCCCTTATATCCACCCTTCAAATCTTGGAAATTAAGGCGTTCTCCGCCCTGACTGCGAATTGCCATTGCACCAAGGCTAATTTGCTGCAAGGGAATGTCGAGACGCAAGTATTGTTCGCTGCGGGTATCTACAATCGAGACTTGTTGCGTTTGCAGGGAAATTTCTATTTTTAAATGCTGCCACTGAAAGCGGCAAATTTTTGTCCCTTCCCAAGTGATGGGAAAATCCGGAGGCAAACCAGAAATTGTGGGGGCAGTTCTCGCCTTAACTTCGCGAACGGAAGCGATAGGGAGAGTGAGGGGAAGGAGATCGCAATTAATCCCCCATTGTTGAGATTTGGCGCGAATTTCGACTTCAATGCGTTCGACGCGCGCGAGGTGTCCGAGTTTGCGGAAGTGGGCTGCTTGGCGGGTTTTAGTCGCTAACCAGCGTTGACGCGCAATGGGGGAAGTCTTGAGGTAGCGTTCGTAAAATTCCAGGGTTTCGATTAGGGAACCAATTTTCTCGAGGGCAATCCCGACGTGCTGCATGGAAAGGTGTTGCGTCCAGTTGTCGGTGAGGATGTGTCGAACGATGAAGCGCGCGAGTAGTTGGCGGCGATCGCGGTCTAATCTATTCGAGGTTAAGGGAGAACGGGCGATCGCGGCAACAAGCCAATATTTTAAGCCTATTGCGTCGGCTTCCGGACTCAGTAATACGGGGAGATATTTTTCTATCGCTGCGGTTGCTTCTTCCCAATGCTGTTGTTGCAGCGTGTAGTTGAGATAGTATTTTAAAACTTTTTGTTGTTTCCGAGGAAAGGCGCGATCGAAACAACTTTTAACAGCCGCTAAGTCGTCCAAGTCACTGTAGGCAACTAAGGCTTCAAAGTATCGTTCTTTTATTTTTAAGGCGGGCGCAATTGCTCTCATCCATTCCACCGCGCGCGGGCGATTTTTTCGCTGCCACAGCATCAAAATTGCATCGTGCTGCTGGGCGCTTAGGAGATAGTTTAAACCATCGTTTAACCCCAGAATTTTCGCTTTAATGAGATGGTACTCTAGCTTTTGAGTGGTTTTAGCGGCTTCCCAAGCTTTCAGGGCGCGATCGTAATCTTTTGCTAAATAAAAACAATCGCCGACAATTTCTCTTTCGCTCCCTTCTTTCTCCGCCGTCAAACGATCGAGTAGTTCGCCCCAAGATTGCCATTGCTCGATAGGAATCGATCGCGCTTCGGGCTGGTGGATCAGTGCTTTAATTTGGCGAATAAAGCTCGCGATCGCGGCTTGCCATTGCGGTGAAAAATGGCGTTCTTCTCGTTGCTTTGCTTCTCCTTCAAGAAATAAGCTAAAATGTTTGAGACTTTGAAAATTGGCTTGCGGATGCGCCAGAAAGCGAGCCACTGCTAATTGGAATTTATCGGGGATAAAAGCGGCATTTTTGCCAAACTGTTCTTCAATCGCGAGTGCATCCCGCCAGTACATTCCGCTCCAAAAACAAATCCACGCCTGTTGCAGTTCTCCTTGTTTGACAAACTGCCATCCTGCCTCGAAAAAATTCCCCTCAAATTCTAGGGCAAAAGCTTCGCATAAGGCGGCGAGCTTTTCTTCTTTTAAGCGAAGATAAGCCCCTTGCGCGCGGCGGAGCAATTCGGGATTTTTGGTTTCTAATCCTTGCTCTAAAAAGGTTTGGGCGATTGTGGGAAAGTCGTCTGTTTTTAACAATTCTAACCCATCGCTTAATGAGATTGGGTGTAGTTTTCCATGCCAGCGATCGCGATTTTTTTTTACGGGTTTTCTTTGCAAAAATGTATCGATGCAGGCTTCATCGCTTGCCCAACGCCATAACTGGTTATCTCCCGTTTCAGTATCGATAATAAATAAGCGTTCTGTCGCTCGACTCGTGGCGACGTAAAGTTTATTAAGAAAGTATTTTTGAGCTTCGATTGTCTGTTCGTTTCTTTCCCAGAGATGCGGCGGACAAGCTTCTCCGAATTTGTAAAGAATGACTTGTTTGAATTCTAACCCTTTAGCAGCGGTAGCGCTTAAGACATTCCAAGGACAGCGATCGCCTTGGGCTTCAGTTAAGAGTTCGCATAAAATTTCATCGCGGCGCGCATAATCGATTTCTCCTCCTTCATCGCAGGGTATAATGATAATGGCATCCGGCAAGGTATACTTTAAGGTTTCTGCGGTTAAATTGACTCCTAAAATTAATTTTTGCGGTTTAAAAATGCCGAGTTTCCGGGATTGCTGCGGTTGAATATCGGGTAGATCGAATAGAACGCTGCGCCAAAGTTGAATGAGATTGTTAACGCCAACAATTGCCGGGATCGAGCGATAGTTATATTCTAATTCCGTAAAATTCATTTCGAGATTTAATTGTCCCGTCGGCGATAAAGCCGCGATCGCTTCGTTATAAAAGGCGGCTTTTAAGCTTTCCCAGCGAAAGCCCGTTGGATTTAAAGTTTGCAGGGGATCTCCGGCAAAGACAAAGGGCAGGCATTGAACGTATTGGCGTTCGAGATCGTACTGAGAAAAAGCAGAGAGACGCATAATTAAACGCAATTCTAAGGGCGTAAAATCTTGCGCTTCATCGCAAAAAATTGCGGTATAATCGGGACGATAGCATTTCAGTTTCAAGACGGTTCTAATTAAGTCTTGGTCGTCCCAAAGATTGCGTTTTTGGCAATAGTCTTTATACCAAGGCCATGCGGACTGATAAATGCTTTTAAATTCGGCTTCCGATATCGTTCGTTCTTTTTTCGGAATTTCGGCGTAATCTTCGAGTTCTAAGTAAGCCTCTCGTTCGTCGAAATGATACCCTTTAATAAAGGTACGAATTGCTTGCCAGCAGCGTTCTGGGGAAGAACGAACGCCGGTTTTTGAGTTTAAGAGTTGGCGAAAGCGATGAAAGGAAATGTAGTTTGCGCGGAGGAAACGATCGCGTTCTTGTGGGGGCAATAAATCGCGCAAAAAAGGGCGAAAGGTGCGGAAAAATGGGCTAAGATTGGGGAGAGCATCTAAGTGGGCGCGCCGCTCTAAAAAACGGTGATGAGTGCCGAGAAGCGCGGTAACTCGTTTTTTTGCAACTTCGAGCAAGCGATCGCTGTAAGCTAAAAACAAAGGATGGGGCGCGGCAAAATAATCCCGTTCTCCGGCACTCGCATAATCAAAATGGCGGTTGCAGTAGTCGGCGAATAAATGAAAAAGCAGCGTCGATTTGCCACTTCCAGCCTGTCCGTTTAAAAATAAAGGTAGGGAGGGTTGCGCGGTAGAAACGGCGTGAAGAATGGCTTCCTCTTCGCTAGAGAGTGCCAGATTAATTTCCTGTTCGCTTTGTAGCAGTCGCCAGCGGTCTTCATCAGCGAGGAAATAGCTCGGGTAAGCACGATAGGCGATGGGAGTTAGTTCTTCTAGGGTGAGAGTGAGGGGCAGACAAGTTTTATCCCCGTGGGGGCTATTATCGCCGCAAATGCTTGCGAGGACGCGATCGATCGCATTTTCGCAAGGCGCTTCTGTAAACGGGGCGAGAAGAAATAAAACTTGGCGCGGGGGGCGATCGAGGGTGGTAATTTTACGGTAGAGAATGAAGCAGCCGTCGCAGTCGTAAAGGTAAACGTCGCGGTAGGCGGTTTCTTTGCCCGAAGCGACGGTGTTATCGACTAAAGTTGAGATCGCGCGGTAGTATGTTTCCCAATGCTCCTGAATTTCCGCCGTTGCAAATCGTTCGATCCACTCCTGACTTTCGCACACAAGGCTACCTTTGCGATCGATAATCCAGTCAGGACGTTCCAACCAGGGGCGTAAGGATTCATCCAAGGGCGGAGTAGAAACAGTTTGAAGTTTAGAAGGCTTGGCTTTTTGCGCCTTTAGCCAATCTTGTAAGTCGCGTTCGTCTAATGGACTTTTGAGAGCGCGATCGCGCAAAAAAATCTCGTAATCGCGATCGCCGCGTCTAAATACCGTCAGCCAGCATAGCACTTGTTCGTCGCCAACGCGCTGCACCCGCGCGATTAAGCGTAAATTGCCTTCCTTGCGCTTGAGGTAGGGATAAAGGCGCTGAAACCGAGAAAAAGCGCGATCGAGCGTCATTTCCTCCAGTTCGCGGCAGAAATTCTCGAAATGCTCCCCTAGACTACTTTGTTTGCTCAGTTGTTCTTCAAAAGTCCGACTGCGATAGACATACATTTATAAATTATGAGTGATGAATGATTGAGTTATGAGTTATGAATGCTGAATGCTGAGTTACGAACTACGAACTACGAACTACGAATTACGAATTACGAATTACGAACTACGAATTACGAATTACGAATTACGAATTACGAATTACGAACTACGAATTACGAATTACGAACTACGAATTACGAATTACGAACTACGAATTACAAATTAGCGTAGGGACGCTCTAAGCGAACGCCCCCAATCTTCCTAGCTGAATCCTCTAAGCAAAGCGACGGCGTAGGAGGGGTTGAATAAGCAGCAGAATTGCAGCATCAAAAGCCAGCAAAACGATGAGGACAGTTGCAAAATTTAGGCTTCCCCAAGGCGCTTGCATAACAGCGCTTCCCAATCCCCAATTACTGTTGAGGTACAAATACCGAATCGGTTCGATCGCGTAAGTGAGAGGATTAAAAGAAGCAATCCACTGCAACCAACCCGCCATAAACCCCATCGGTGCGAGGGCGGTACTTGCAAACAACAGCGGGAGATTCGTCACAAAAATAACGGCAATCAGTTCGATATGTCCCGGTAGGGCAAAGGCTAAACCGAGACTTAAAGCCGTTACACCGAGGACGATAAGGAAGACAATCAAAGAAATTGCCCCCAAGCCTGCCAAACTCGGCAAACCCGCACCCAACAACGCACTCGCCGCAATAATAACAGCGGTTTGCACGAAAGCCAGACTGATGATATAGATAGTGGAAGCGGCGACAATCGAGTAACGAGTCGAGAGGGGAGCAACCAACAAGCGGTTAAGGAATCCGAATTCGCGATCGAACATTACCGGCAAACCCGCATTCAGCGCGCCAGAAAACGCCGTAAAGACAATCACTCCCGGCGCGAGAAACTTACCGTAACTCATATCGCCCCCTAAAAATCCTTGGGGCGCATTGGCAAACAGCGCGCCAAACAGCACCAACCACATAAACGGTTGAATTACGCCTGCAATCAAGGTTGAGGGACGACGCTGAAGTTGGATAAATAGGCGTTTGGTTAAAGCCAAGGTTTCTTGGACAAATTCGGATAAAGCATTGCTTTTATCGCCCAACTGTGCATCACCAGAGGGGTTGGGCGCGAGACTATTGAGGTTGGATGGAATAATCGACTGACTCATGCGAGCGAATAAATATTAAAGCAGAATGAACATCTCTGTTAGTAGTGTAGATCGGTTTTCGGGTGAGGGGCGCATCACCCCGAAGCGGAACGATTGGGATAAGGGACAGTAACTTGGGTGAGTTCGGGGATATTGTTGCAAGATTGATTGAAAAATTAAGTTATTTCCACCACGGCTTACAGATAATTTAAAAAGGCTTCTGGATATAAGCGCAATTCTCCCGACTGAAAACGCGAAATTTCCACCCAAACTGCCTTTCCTTGAGTCTCGCCTTCAACAAATTCTACTTCGTCTACTTCGTACAATTGCGAGTCAGCAAAATCGCCTTGATAGACGAGAACAATTTCGTGACCGGGCGTGCCGTTGTAGATAAAAATATTTTCAATACAGCCCAAATAGCGGAGATTAGCTAACTCCGCTTGCATTTCTTCTTGGAATTCTCGTTGGACTGCGGCTAAACTGCTTTCCCCAAAATCGATACCGCCGCCCAAGGCGCGATAGAAAGTTTCTTTTTCGATCGGATCGTAACCTTCGGCAACAAATAAGCGAGTCTCATCGCGAATTAAGCCGAGAGTAATGGCGCGAATTTTTGGCTTTTTTAACTTCTTTTTTTTCTTTTTTTTATCTTTCATCGTTTCGCAATGCTCGATGCTTAGGCGTACAAGTCTATAGAAGCATATTACTTTTTCAGGTCGTCGGCAAGACGGGGATTTTTGAGGAGAATTTAGAAGCTGGCAAGCGTTTGAGGGCTTGAAGTTTGGAACTTTTGCCGTGCGATCGCGTCATGCAAACCAGAATCCTAGCCCTGCATGGGGTTTTAAAAGTTGCATTTTTAACTACCGCTATGTTTATCTGGAAATCTGGAACTGCTACGTTTCTAGCGCTGTCGCTGCTGACGGGGACAGTAACCCCGATTTTGACTCCGATGGATGCTTCAGCACAACTATTTCCCGGACGGGGAAATCGTCGGACAGATTCGCTACAAGTTAAAATTCCGGCGGGAACCCAAATCCCACTCGAATATGAAAAGGCAGAAAAAATTCTGGTAACGGAGGAAGAAACCTCGCCGCTAACGTTAACTGTTGCTGCTAATGTTAAGGATAATCGCAATCGCGTTTTGATTCCTTACGGCAGTCAGTTAGTCGGACAAATTCAACCGGCAAGCGGCGGTTCCCAGTTCGTCGCCCAAGAATTGGTTTTTCCTGATGGCAGTAAGTTGCCGATTCAAGCGCGTTCTCAGGTGGTGACGCGCCGGGAAACGGTAGAGAAGGGAACCGATTTGAGTTCGATTTTAAGCGGTGCTGCGATCGGTGCGGCGGCTTCGAGTATTATTTCTTTGATTACGGGCGATCGCTCGATTGGGATTATTGAAGTTTTGGGCGGTACGGGTTTGGGCGCTTTGGGCGGTTGGTTGTTGGGCGGGCGCAATAATTCGGCGGAATTAGTGTCTATCGATCCTAACCGCGATCTCGATGTCGCCCTTGACTCAGCCTTGGATGTTACCGCACAATTGCCGCCGCGACGTTCGGTTTTTTAAGTCATAGTTCAATGGCATTGACTTAAGATAAAACAAATTGCCTGTAGAGACGTTGTATACAACGTCTCTACGATAATTTTATAGGGTGGATCGCAGCGCCCGCTAGCCTTAAGTCAGTGCCATTCAGGTCATAGAGGGCGGGTTTTGACTGCTGAATTCACCTCAGAGCAAGGATTTTAGCTAAACCCGCCCCTACGAATCCGATCGCACTTTTTTACACCCTCCTACTTACACTTTCGCGGATATTCGTTAATCTCACGCCACGTTTAACCGCAGTCCCAATTATAAAGAACATGGCTAAAATCTAACTTTTTTAACGCCGATTCTTGAATAAAAAAGTTTCCTATTCCTACATCTCCCCACATAATATCTTTTTCGCATTCGGAGTCGATTTGTAACAGCAGACTATAGGGTTCTTCTTCGGGTGGAAGTGAATCTCTCGGATCGTTTTGGGTGAAATTTGGATAGCCGCCTAAACGATGAAGACTCGAACTCATCTCTTCTCCGTTAGCCTCTAAATATTCTTCAAATTCCTCGTTTTCTTTCCCTTCTTCGATAAAAGCTCCTGAAAATATTTCGCCGGATTCCTCGTCGATTGTTGTTAAAGATACGGTTTTGCGAGAAAGCTTTAAGGAAAACGCTTGATTGAAAGGTAAAGGGAAATTTTCGGGAGGCGCTAAAAAACTAAAGTCTTGAATTAAGCGATCGCGCTGTAGCTCGATTTCAGGAAAATAAATTACCCGAAACCCCTCTTGCTTCGTCGGCTCGTCAAAATCACACCCGTAAAGGTCATCATCGTTAATATAAAATTGAAGGATGCCGCGATCGGGAAAGTTATCGAGCGGCGGCACTTCAGAAAAATTAATTTGGGCGAGCAGATACAGATAGTTTCCTTGGGGCGATCGCGGATATTCTGAAGCGACTGGGTAATAAGGAAAACCACCGAACTTGCTCTGCCAGAGCGTGGTATTATCATTGGGGATCGGTTCGATTTCGAGGTAAGGCTTCATTGTGGCTTCTATTTCTTGACAATATTTTTTGAGGTTTTCGGAAACTTCTAAGGGAAATTCATCGTCCATTTTCTGTTTTTTAGCGCGATTTCTTAAATTGTAACGAATCGATGCTCCGGTAATTAAAAGATGGCTCGGAAATTTTTCCCGATGTTAGTTATAAAAGGTTGAAATAACAGAGGATGCTCCCGCTCTCTGTTTGCTCCTTATATTTCGCAGATCGCTTAAATAGATGGTATAAGAGTAGCTTGGGTACAAACCCGATCGCCCTCTAAAGGGACTTTTGCTCCCCTTGAAGATGACCCAAAATCCGCTTATTTTTCTCTATGGATAAAAAAAAATCTTGGTTCAAATCTCTCGGTTGGATTGCCGCCGCCGCGATTGCAACGGGGTTGCCCCTTGCCCCTAAAGCAGTTAACGCTCAAACCAGCGACTATTTATTTCAAAACTTTGAACCGATTAGAATTTTAGTCCCGCCTGCCGAACGCGGACGCAGCGGAATTTGTTCGGCTTTCCTGCAACCTGCGATCGATTCAATCGTAAAAACGCCGCCTTTATCGAACGGACGCTGGGGAATTCTCATTCAATCTCTCGACGGGCAAGTTCTCTACAGCTACAACGCCGATAGTGCCTTGATTCCTGCCTCAAATGTCAAATTATTAACGACAGCGGCAGCCTTGCAACGTTTCAGCCCGCAAACTCAAATTCGCTCGCAATCCATGCGCCAGTGGGTGACGACGACGAATCAAATGAGCAACAATGACTATGCTGATGCCTTACTCAGTTTTATCGGCGGGCCGCAGGTGGTGAGACGAACGCTATCTGAGATTGGGGTGAATGCTAATGGCTATCGGCAAGTCGATGGTTCGGGATTGTCGCGCAGCAACTCCGCTTCGCCAACAACGTTCGTCAGCATTTTACGCGGAATGCGCTCCTCTAATGCTTGGGATGTGTGGTATGGTTCCTTACCCGTAGCGGGAGTGAGTGGAACGCTGAGAAATCGAATGCGGGATACGAGCGCTCGAGGCATCGTCCACGCGAAAACGGGGACGCTGACAGGGGTTCGTGCCTTGTCGGGCTACTTAGAACACCCGACTTACGGCGTTTTAGTTTTTAGTATTTTGGCGAATAATTCGGACGTATCGGGAGAATCATTAGTCGGCGCGATCGATACAATTGTCTTGCAGTTAGCACAATTGACTCCTTGCTAATCCAAATCTCGACTCAAAAGCCCTCTTGCAAATTGTTTTATGATGAGAAAGGATACCCAATGCTAAATTAAGCGTGAATAAATTCGCGATCGCTCGCAACAAATAAAGTTTTGTGGAAATTACATTTTTAGGTACGAGTTCTGGAGTCCCGACGCGATCGCGCAACGTTTCGAGCGTCGCCCTTCGTCTGCCCCAGCGCGCAGAAGTCTGGCTTTTTGACTGCGGTGAAGGCACGCAACATCAATTCCTACGCAGCGAACTTAAAAGTTCTCAAATTCGCCGCATCTTCATCACGCATATGCACGGCGATCATATTTTCGGGCTTTTAGGGTTAATTGCCAGTTGCGGTTTGGCGGGAACTGCTCAGCCGATGGATATCTACGGCCCTGCCACTTTAATCGATTATCTCAAAGCCTGCGCGAAATACTCCCACTTCCACCTCTCGCCCAAAATTAAAATCCATGCCGTTCAACCCGGTTTAGTCTACGAAGATGACGAATTTACCGTTAGTTGCGAGCGACTGACGCATCGCGTGCCTACCCACGGCTATCGGATCGCCGAAAAAGATCGTCCCGGGCGTTTCAATGCCAGCGAAGCGGCAAAATTGGGAATTCCCTCTGGCCCGCTTTACGGTAAACTCAAGCGCGGCGAAACAATTACGCTCGAAGACGGCCGAGAAATTTGCGGCGCGGACTTATGCGAACCGCCGGAAACGGGGCGAAAAATGGCTTATTGCACCGATACCGTTTTTTGCGATGAAGCCGTCGAACTCGCGCGAGATGCCGATATTGTCATTCACGAAGCAACCTTTGCCCACCAAGACGCGCAATTGGCTTTCGATCGCTTACACTCAACTTCAACGATGGCTGCCCAAGTCGCCGCTTTAGCTGGAGCGAGACAACTGATCTTGACTCATTTTAGTCCCCGCTACGCTCCGGGCAACGCTTTGGATGTTAAAAACTTGCTCGAGGAAGCGCGCGCGATTTTCCCGCAAACGCTTTTGGCTTACGATTTCATGAGCTATGAAATTCCCAGGCGCAAGCACGAGTTAGAAATTCGTAGTTCGTAATTCATCATTCATCCTTCATCACTTATAATTCACCATTCATCACTTATAATTCACCATTCATCACTTATAATTCATCATTCACCATTCATCACACCTTAAAGTCAATGGAGCCAGTTTCACTACCCACAGAGTTAATCTCGACCGAAACGCATCGGTCTCTCGGTAAGATCGATCTCGATTGGATGCCTCAACCCGGCAACTATCTCGATGTCGAAGGTAAAACTTATGCAGTCCTCGAACGCCACCATCACTACCAGTACAGGATCGGTGGTTATTTTTTAAAAAAAATTTCGCTCCATGTCAAAAATGCCCAAAGACCGAGCGAACGCAGTTTAATCGAAGGACGTTGGGTTATTGGCGATGCGAGTTGTCGCTACAATGCTCGCTCGGAAATGCTCCGCTGTGCTATTAATCCGGAAGGTCCTTGTGCGAATTGTCGCTTCTACGAAGCTGAATAAGCTGTTCGTCATTCGCCCAATTTTAACGCCGGTAGATTTGAACAATCTACGCCGTGAAGCTTCAAGCCTTTTGGAGTTGGCTTAACTCCAATACATTGCCGTCGGGATCTCGCACGAATAGCGAAGAACGCCCCGAAGAACTCATTTGGAAAGGATAATGATGTTGGCTTAAAGTTGCGATCGCAACATTTAAATCTACCACCCCTAAAGCGATATGAGGATTGCGCCCCCATTTTTCGGTGTTGTCGGGTTCGGTTTTCGCATTTTCGTCCGCGATTAAGTGAAGCTGATAATCGCCAATTTGATACCAAACACCGGCATAATTTAAGCCGCGATCGACTTTATTTAAGCCAAGAATTTTGCCATAAAATTGCTCGGCGCGGGCGATATCGGCAACAAGAATAGCAGTATGAAGGCATTGCTGAATTTGCATGGGTTAAACCTCAAAAACCAGAGCTAACTTCAGTCTAACGCGCTAGAATGTTAAAGAAGAAATTTTACGCGATCGCTCGCACAATTCAGGAGCTTTTTAACTCATGTTTCTCGAAGGACTCTCACCCTTATTCAAAGAACTCGCTCAACAACCCCTCGCTTTTGTCGGCGGGTTCTTTGCGGGGGCTTTTCGACTTAATCCTACCGAAGATCCGCTCCGAAGCTGGCTCGAGCAGCAAGGTGCAACGGTTTATCCCTCCACCTCCTCCGACCAAAACGGACGCAGTAGCGGTCCGCAATCTATTGCGATTGATTAGCTTGATTTAGATCGAAAGCTGGGAGGAATTGAGCCTAACATCGAATTTTTATCTATAACGGTAGGGACGTTCAATTGAACGTCCCTACCGATTAGCTAATCAACATCGAGTTCTTTGTAAGATTAAGTGTTTCGCCTTAAGTCTGTGCGAAGGTACAGTGCTGCTACCCTACATTTTTCCAACGAGCGGGCTTAAGGGACTTGGGCGCGAACGGCTTCTGAAAATGCGGGAATCTCTGCATAGCGTCCGAGAAAAGACTGTACCATTGAGTAACCGCAAGCCGCGAGCGCGCCTAAAAAGATGACATTAGCGAGCGTTTCGACAATTAATGGCAGCGAACCTGCTAAAGGAGCAGCTATAAATCCAAATACTAAACTAATTAAAAACAATAAAATATCGATCAGGATCGCCTGCAAAGTATTAAACCGAATAAAGTGACTAATGCGTTCGTTCCTGACAACACCCATATAAAGGGCGAGAAAAATAATAAAAGAAGCGAAAGGAATCGCACTCATCAGTTTGACAATCGGCAGAAGCGGAATCAAGATAATCCCAAAAAACGGAAATTGGCGAATTAGGAAAACGCCAAATTCTAAAGCAGAAATTAACGGCAGCAAGTAAGGAAGGGCTGCAAAAATACGATCTTTGGTATCAATAGAGCCGCGCCAAGTCACGATCGGTTCTCCTTATATCAGCGAAACAAAATTGTAATGGAACTTCCCCTCCAAGATAACGCAGGCCGGAGCAGAAGAACCGATACGGGCAACAAAAGGGCGCGATCGCATTCAATCGATATTCGTTAAACGAAAGCCCATCTGACATTCATACACTTCAGGGCGAGTGCGTTCGACCGAGCTTAAAGCATGACCGCAACCGAGTTTTCCATTGTGCCAGCGCGGTAAACCGCTTGTATTGGCAAACAAGCAACCCTGACAGACTTGCTTGGGAGAAATAACTTGTTGGTCGGTGAGAATGACTAACATAACCTTAGCCCCCTCTCTATCGCGATGTGTGAATAACTTCATCTCCCTTTATTTTAAGGGGAGTCGAGGAGAAAGCGGTCAAAATCGCTACACAGTGTAATGTTCGTAAAGGAGGGGCATAAACTGCGTTAGGATTGTTGAGCAAGCTCGCTCGCAGCAAGAATTCACTCTCAGCATTCGTATCGAAATCAAGGGCTATGACTCAAACCAATCTCGATTTTCTGGCTCAAACCGACCCCGAGATCGCGGAAATTATTCAGTTAGAATTGCAACGGCAGCGCGATCGCTTGGAACTGATTGCCAGCGAAAATTTTACCTCACCGGCGGTTCTCGCGGCTCAAGGCTCGGTTCTCACTAATAAATATGCCGAAGGACTCCCCGGCAAACGCTACTATGGCGGTTGCGAATATGTCGATCGCGCCGAACAACTCGCGATCGATCGCGCCAAAAAACTCTTCGGGGCAAAAATGGCCAACGTCCAGCCCCACTCCGGCGCGCAGGCTAACTTTGCTGTCTTCCTCACCCTCCTCAATCCCGGCGATAAGATTCTGGGGATGAACCTATCCCACGGCGGACACCTGACCCACGGTTCCCCCGTCAACGTTTCCGGTAAATGGTTCGAGGTCATCAGCTACGAAGTCAACCCAGAAACCGAATGCTTAGATTACGATCGCATCCGAGAAATCGCGCTTAAAGAACGCCCCAAACTGATTATTTGCGGCTACTCCGCCTATCCTCGCATCATCGACTTTGCTAAATTCCGCGAAATCGCCGATGAAGTCGATGCGTATTTGCTCGCCGATATCGCCCATATCGCTGGTTTGGTCGCCACCGGACATCATCCCAATCCCCTGCCGTACTGCGATGTCGTCACTACCACCACCCATAAAACCCTGCGCGGGCCGCGCGGCGGTTTGATTCTCAGTCGCGATGCCGAGTTAGGGAAAAAGTTGAATAAAGCCGTTTTTCCCGGCACTCAGGGCGGTCCTTTAGAACACGTTATTGCGGCTAAAGCGGTTGCCTTTGGCGAAGCCCTCAAGCCCGAATTTAAAACCTATTGCGGCCGCGTTATTGCTAACGCACAAAGCCTCGCTAACGGTTTAATCGATCGCGGTTTCAAAATCGTTTCCGGCGGTACGGATAATCATTTAATGTTGGTGGATTTGCGATCGATCGGCATGACGGGCAAACGCGCCGATGCGTTACTCGAAGGTGCAAATATCACCGCTAATAAAAATACCGTTCCCTTCGACCCCGAATCGCCCTTCGTGACTAGCGGTTTGCGCCTCGGTTCGCCCGCCGTCACGACGCGCGGACTGGATGAAGCCGAGTTTAAGGAAATCGCTAATATCATCGCCGATCGCCTGCTTAACCCCGACGATGAAAGCATTGCCAGCGATTGTCGAAGTCGAGTCGCGCAATTGTGCGATCGCTTCCCGCTTTATCCGCACCTGCGAATTCCCGTTCCTGCCTTCTCTTAAAAGAGGGGACGAAAGCACTTAAGACTTCAGTCTTCCCTTGGATGGTTGACAAATAAAGTTTAATATGTATAAAAGGGGGGCGCAAGCCCCTCTTCTGTCCGAGGGAAAATAAATTGAGCCGACGATAATCTTTCAACTCGATCGCACAATCACTCCCAACTTGCCTCGATAATCGCGTTAGGGTTATCTATAGATGAGGTCGAGCTTAATCGCTCGTAAAAATCACATAGAATCATAAAACTGATGGCTGCAACGACTCGCGCTCCGAAAACCTGGACTTGGAAGGGATTCAAGATCGGCTACCAACAACAAGGCAACGCAGGGCCCGCTGTCGTCCTCATTCACGGTTTTGGTGCAACCTGGGGACATTGGCGGAAAAACCTACCCGTTTTAGGTCAAACTTGCCGCTGTTATGCTCTCGATCTTCTCGGTTTCGGCGCTTCAGATAAACCGAAACCGGGTGCGGAAATCGATTATACTTTTGAAACTTGGGGACAACAAGTCGCTGATTTTTGTCGAGAAGTCGCGGGCAGCCCGGTTCTGCTCGTCGGCAATTCTATAGGTTGCATCGTCGTCCTACAAACTGCGGTCGATAATCCCGACTTAGTTTTAGGAGTGTGTTTGATTAACTGTTCCCTGCGACTCTTGCACGATCGCAAGCGGAGCGAACTGGCTTGGTATCGGCGTGCGGGCGCGCCTTGGCTGCAACGAACTTTGCAGATTCGCCAACTGGGGTATTTCTTCTTCCGAAAACTCGCCCAACCCAACGTCGTGCGGAAAATCTTGTTACGAGCTTATCGCCGCCCCGAAGCCGTCACCGACGAGTTAGTTGAAATGCTGATGGAACCGGCAGGCGATCGCGGCGCAGCCGACGTATTCTTAGCTTTTACGAGCTACTCCCAAGGTCCGCTTCCCGAAGATTTATTACCCCGTCTTTCCTGTCGCGCTTTGGTTCTTTGGGGGAGCGAAGATCCTTGGGAACCGATCGCAGCAGGCCGTAAATTTACGGAGTTTGTTACCGTCGATCGCTTTATCGAACTGGCAGGATTGGGTCATTGTCCCCAAGATGAAGCCCCAGAAATCGTCAATCCCATTCTCCAGGACTGGCTCGAGAGAACTTCCCTCTCGCTGCGATAAGTCGAGCAATTTTGCGGTTTTCACTAACAGCTAAAGAGTGCAATCCTAATAATTAAGAGCGATCGACCAAACAATGATTGGTGGCAGTGGAATTAAGCCGCGCGCTCCAAATCCCATAAAGATATGCTGTTGAGTCAACTGTCCCTCACCCTCAAGCTGCTGAGTGCGGGTCTTTCGAGCCAATGGGCAGAAGTAAGTCGTGCTTTTAGGCTAGGAACGGCAGCCCTTTTCCTAGCCCTGACCGCGATCCATCGATATTCAACCCAAAAAGGACAAAGGGTGCAATCCCCTCACCCCGCTGAAAGATTTGTGAGATTTCCATCAGTCCCCCTAGCAAAAGACGAGCAATTGCATCTCCTGCAACGCGCGATCGAAGCCAGCAGCAGTGGGGTAGTGATTTGCGATGCCCGAGCAGACGATCTCCCAATTGTTTATCTCAATGCCAAATTTGAGGAACTCACTGGCTACTCGCGAGCGGAGGTATTGGGGAAAAACTGTCGCTTTCTTCAAAAGGGCGATCGCGCGCAGCCCTCGCTAGACATCATTCGCCGCGCTCTGCGAGAGGGGCAAGATTGTCATACGATTCTCCGCAACTATCGTAAAGATGGCAGCCTATTTTGGAACGAACTTTACCTCGCCCCCGTGCGCGACAACCACGGCACTCTAACTCACTTTATCGGCATCCAAACTGATGTTAGCGAACGCCAACAACTCCTCGAAAACCTGCACGCTTCCCAAGAACGCCTCAGCGCGATCTTAGAACTCGCCAGCGATGCGATTATTTCGGCAGATAGTACGGGGCGAATCGAACTGTTCAATCAAGCTGCCGAACGCCTCTTCGGTTACCAACGCGACGCAATTTTAGGTCAACCCTTAGAAAAATTGTTGCCCGATGGCGATCGCATTTTGCACGTACCCGCATCCGCCCTTCTACCGTCACAATCCCTGGAAATGAGAGCGCGCCACCAAGATGGCAGCGAATTTCTGGCGGAAGTTTCAATGTCTCAATTGGAACTCCAAGAAGGCAAAATTTTGACGATCATTTTACGCGATATTACAGCTTATAAAAAAGCCGAGGAAGCTCTGCTCGATAGCAAAGCGCAATTGAGTGCTATTCTCAACGCGACTTCCGATGGTCTAGTCGTTCTCGACGATCGAGGCTCCATTCGTTTTGCCAATCCCGCCGCCGCTAATCTTTTTGGCCGTTCCATCTCCCAACTGCTCAATTGGGATTTAGGCTTGCCGTTCATTAGTTGCGAATGGGTTGAAATTGCACTCGTCCAACCCTCAAAAAAAATTGTCGTTGCTGAGATGCAAGTTACAGAAACAACTTGGGATCGAGAAAGGGTTTATTTAGTTTCCCTGAGAGATATTACCCAGCGCAAGCACGCTGAAGAGCAACTTCGCGAGAGCGAGGAAAAATATAGAAGGATTGTTGAAACAGCCGCTGAGGGCATTTGGACGATCGATCGCGACCACAATACGACCTTTGTCAATTCTCAGATGGCTGAAATGGTCGGTTATTCAGTCGCAGAAATGAAAGGCAAGAACATCTTTGACTTTATCGACTCCAGCCAAGATGCTCTGATGAAAAGACATCTTTTGCGCCGCCATAAAAAGACCGAAGAAAAGTACGATTTTCAACTCCGCCGTAAAGATGGTAGCCTCTTTTGGGTTGCGATTTCAACTCGCCCGCTTTTCGACAGCGACGGTCACTATGCCGGAGCCTTGAAGATGATAGCCGACATCAACGATCGCAAGCAAGCCGAAGCGCAACTGAGATACAACGCTTATTACGACCCGCTTACGAATTTACCCAACCGCACCCTTTTCCTCGAACGCTTAGCCCATACAATTCGACGTTCGCGACGGCGCAGTGGCTATCCGTATGCCGTCTTTTTCCTAGATCTCGATGACTTTAAAGTGGTCAATGACAGTCTCGGGCATATGATGGGAGACCAGTTATTAGTTGCGATCGCGCGCCGTCTCGAATCCTGTCTGCAACCGAGCGAAATTCTAGCCCGCTTGGGGGGAGACGAATTTACCATCCTCACCGAAGGACTCAGAAATCGTCAGGATGTCATTTCTATCGCCCAAAAAATTCATCGCGCCTTTCGAGCGCCGCTTTACTTGCAAGAGCGGGATTTGTTCATTAATGTCAGCATCGGCATTGCCTTCGGGAATCCAGACTACACTTATTCTGAAGAACTGTTGCGAGATGCAGATGCTGCCATGTATAGCGCTAAAGCCAGTGGTAAAGGTCGTTACGCGATTTTCGATCGCGAAATGCACGAAACCGTTTTAATGCGCTTCCAACTCGAAACCGATTTGCGACTTGCGCTCGAGCGTCAAGAGTTTCTCCTGTACTACCAACCGATTTTCGATCTGGCTTCCGGTCATCTGGCGGGATTTGAGGCTCTGGTACGCTGGCAGCACCCGGAGCGCGGTTTTATCGGTCCCCAGGAGTTTATCCCCGTCGCGGAACAAACGGGTTTTATCGTTCCGCTGGGCTGGTGGATTTTGCAAGAAGCGTGCGCTCAAATTGCAAGCTGGCAAAAGCAATTCGCTTGCAAGCAACCTTTAACCATTGCAGTTAACCTTTCCGGCAAACAACTGAAAGAAGCGGATATCGTCAAGCGCGTTAGAAATATTCTCGAGCAAACGGAACTCGAAGGGAGCGCTCTCAAGCTCGAGATGGTGGAAAGTTTGTTGATGGAAGATACCGAAGCAACTTTGCAAACCCTCGCGCAACTCAGAGCGATGCAGGTGCAATTAGTAATCGATGACTTTGGGACGGGCTATTCCTCGTTGAGCTACTTGCACCGCTTTCCTGTTAGCGCCTTGAAAATCGATCGCTCCTTTGTTCTCGGACTCGAGCGCGATAGCGATAACGGTGAAATTATTAAGGCTGTCGCCAGTCTCGCCCGAGCCTTAAAGATGAATACCATCGCCGAAGGCATCGAAACTAAGGAACAACTCGCCTACATAAAAGGCATCGGATGTCAATACGGGCAGGGCTATCTTTTTGCGCGTCCTCTCGAGCCGCAAGCTGCTGCCGCGTTGATTTCGCGATCGCTACTCGATGAATGATTAAATGATCTTCAAGTGCAACAGTGTCCTGCCAAGCGAATTGAATCTCAAAGCGATTATCGCCTTCCGATTTTATGACGGTGGCGCAACTCTGAAATCAGGCGAACGCTGAGAACATAACTACCGATCGCTGCAACGACACCGACGAGCGCACAGCCCAGCATCATTGTACCGAGAAAGTTCGCCCCTAAGTGCCAAATCTCCGAGGAAGTCCAATCGAGATCGTCAATGGAAAAATCGTGCCAACCCGTTATCCATTGTCCGACTTTAAAGTTGAAGGCGAAAATAGGGACGTAAGTGAAAGGGTTACTCACCCACGTTGCTGCCGCCGCTGCAATCTTATTCCCCCGCGTCGCGGTGGCTAAGACGACAGCGATAACAATTTGCAAGCCCAACCAGGGAAAAGAACCTGCAAAGACACCGCAAGCCACACCGCGCGCGATCGCATCAGGTGTTCCTTGCAGTCGCAACAATCGATAATAATAGTAGCGCCAATGTCGCCGCCATCCTTGCAATTTGGACTCAGGACGGCGTTGAATAGGGACTTGTGTTTTTAGCGACGAACGGTGCATACGAAAAAGCTTGAAGCCCAACCGACTTCAACAAGGCGCAATCTACCAACTTAATAAAATTTTAACGAAAATTTATGGGATTCGTCGGGACAGCCCTCGCCTTTATATTAAGTAACGTACATTCACTCGTAATTAGCACTCTATCGGATGGCGCACTCTATCGCCGTTGACGGATGACTGGGCAAGTCGCAGAAAGAAGAAGCCTAAAGAGCAATCTTCGACGGTTGCAACCTGCTACAATCTTAAGCCTGAACGCTAAGATAGACTTTTCTCAATCGCAATGCTACACGGGCTTTCTCTGTTCCCCAAACGCTTTCAATCGTTGGCTAAATACTTGGGTTTGTTTGGTTTGTGCTTTCTCCTCGCTGTCGGGTGTAATGGCAAACAACAAACTTCCGCGCCATCACCCTCGACAAGCGCATCGAGTGGGGCAGGAAGCGATCGCGTTACTGTGGGGATGACGGTTAAACCCCGTACCTTAGATCCTGCCGATAGCTATGAAATCGCAGGCTTAAATCTCATTTATAATCTCGGCGACACCCTCTACACCTACGAACCCGGAACCACCAACCTCAAACCGCAACTGGCAAAGGAAATGCCGAAAATTAGCGCCGATGGGCTAACCTATACCATTCCCCTGCGCGAAAATGTCACCTTTCAAGATGGTACGCCCTTTAATGCCGAAGCAATGGCATTTTCCTTAAAACGGTTTATTGAAAATGGCGGAAAACCTTCTTTCCTCTTAAAAGATGTGGTTGAAGAAGTCAAAGCAACCGGAGCGAATGAGTTAAGCGTAAAGCTCAAACAACCCTTCTCAGCTTTTACTGCTGTCTTAGCGTATGCCGGAACTTGCGCGGTTTCACCTAAAGCTTATGAGCTTGGATCCGGAAAATTTAGTCCCAGTCAGTTTGTCGGCACTGGCCCTTATAAATTAGCAGAATTTAGCAGCGATTCGATTCGGCTGACTCCTTATGAAAATTATTGGGGAGAAAAACCGAAAAATGGAGGGATCGATCTGCAAATTTACGGGGATAATTCAGCAAATTTGTTTAATGCTTTCCGCACGGGCGCGATCGATATTGCTTATCAATCTATAGAACCGGAACAATTAAAAAGTTTGTCCGATGGGGCAGAAAAAGGTCAATGGCAAGCGGTTGAAGCATCGGGAACGGCCGTCAATTTCTTAGCGCTCAATCGCAAGCAAGCACCGCTCGATAAGCTCGAAGTTCGTCAAGCAATTGCTGCTTTAATCGATCGCAACTTAATCCGCGATCGCGTATTTCAAGGTGAAGCCGAACCCCTCTACAGTTTGATTCCCACAACTTTTGATGTTTCTCAGCCCAGCTTTGAGAAAGCTTACGGCAATGCCAACATTGCCAAAGCTAACGAATTGCTCGCTAAAGCGGGATATTCGGCTCAAAATCCTGCTGTCGTTCAACTTTGGTATCCCTCGAGTTCTACACCGCGTAGTTTAGTAGCTGCTACTCTCAAAGCTTATGCCGAAAAAGAGTTAGGCGGTGCTTTGAAGTTTGAACCTCAAGCGGTGGAAGGCGCAACCTTCTTTAAAAATGTAGCCGATGGCATTTATGCCGCAACCTTATCGAACTGGTATCCCGATTTTCTCGATCCAGATAATTACATTAACCCTCTAGTCGCTTGCAGTAAAGGAACTGAAACGGAAGGCTGTACGGAAGGCGGCGCGAAAAGTCAAGGTTCTTCTTACTGGAACAAAGATGTTAATGAGGAGATTCAGCAACAGCGTAAGGAAAAAGATGCTGCCAAACGTAAGGAAATTTTCGCTAAAATTCAAGAGCAAATTGCTGCCGATGTTCCCTACATTCCTCTCTGGCAAAATAAAGAGTATATTTTCGTGAAAAATGGCGTGGAAGGCGTAAAACTCAATCCTGCTCAAAGCATTCCCTTTGCATCAATTAAAAAATAGTTAAATAATGGATAATGGATGAATGGCACTGACTTAAGGCTGGTGGGCGCTGCCCACCCTACGAAATTATTTGTAGAGACGTTGTATACAACGTCTCTACAGGCGATTTTTCAATTCTTATTTCAGTGCCATTCGACAATGGATAATTGATAATGAAATTCCTTTTGGAACCTCCGAAAACCCGGATTCAGAACCGATTTTCTAAGTTTCGAGAGAGGGTAGCGATCCAATGCCAACCCTTCAATCTTTAGAACTGCCTCAACGTTATCAATTATCCATTAGGAATTATCAGTTGAGTTTGAAGCTAGCAATCTTATCGATAAATTCTTTGTCCAATTGAAAGAAAGCTTTTGACCCAGCCGAGTTGGGGCTATCTAGCACGACGGGAGTAAAACTGTCAACAGCTTTAGCAACATTCACATCCATTGGAATGCGATTTTTAAACACTGCTTCCGGACTAAAATCCTGTTCGACTCGTTGCATGACTTGTTGATAATATCTACCGCTAAACACGCCGCCAGAGAGAATAAAGACAATCCCCAACAAGTTTAATTTATTATCGACATCGTGATTTTTTTTGAGTTTAGCGATGCGGCGTTCGAGTAACTGTATTCCGACTAAAGAGAGCGGTTCCGGGCGCGCAGGCAGAAGATAAAAATCGCTAGCAACTAACCCACTGCGGGTTAAAAGATTGTATCCCGGCGCGCAGTCGAGTAAGATAAAATCGTAGTCATTCACAACCGGCTCTAAAATCGAATTAATCAAAAGTTCTTCAAAGCCACTCCAGACTTGATTAAAGCTAAGTTCGTCGTCAGCGAGCGCTTGTTTGTGAAGATTTTCTGAAACAATGTATTCATCGTAAAGTTCGATATCTCCCGGCAATAAATCTAACCCTTCTAGGTTACAAACCGAACGATAAATTAAATCGGAAGTTGAGAATTTACGCGCAACATTGGGTTGAACGATTTTATCAATTAAATAACTGATAGTTTTGCGATTCTTACGAAGAGTAGCAAATTCGTGAGGCGCGATTAAACTGAGGGTTGCGCTAATTTGTGCATCTAAGTCGAGAACGAGAACTCGCTTTTTTTGATTCTTGGCTAAGCAAGCAGCGAGATTAACCGTTAAGGTAGTTTTTCCGACTCCACCCTTCATGTTAACGGTGGTCAACACTAAGCCCATGAACAGAATTTCCTACGCTATTTTTGCCGTACTGATTATACGCACGAATTTTTACACAAATCCTGGATTAGGTAATAAGTTTTGTATCAAAAATTTAGAGTTCTGTAAGGGAATCAGAAAGAAGAAATTACTGAAAGCGCAATATTCCCTATAGCAGACAGCACCGATCCACTTTAAATGAGGGGGGTGATTAATTGCTATCCCGCTAGCAAACGACCCCGCCCCCAGGGGGACGAGGGAGTCGCTACCGGTTAGTGAGGCGATGTCGCCGTAGAATCTAGGCTTGGAAGACTTTTGCTCCAACGCTTTGGGTCACTTGTACCAAGCGTCGATGCAGGTCTTCGCGTTTGTAGAATCCCTCTAGGCGTTGAATAACATCACCGCGCTCAAAAATCAGTACGGTCGGTAGCATCTTTAAACGATACTCATTGACTAACTTAAAATTCTCGTCCGCGTTAATACTGACCATTTTCAACCGACCGGGATGCTGCGATTGAAATTGAGCGAGGGCAGAACTGACATTAGAACAGAGCTTGCACCACGGGGCCCAAAAATAGACCACTACAGGTTCTGAGGTTTCTAAAACTTGTTTTGAAAAAGTGGTTTCGCTTGTGGAAAGCAGCATGGTTTTAAAAGATTTTTATGGGTGTTCTGAGTAAAGCTCGAGATTATGCTGGAACCAATCGGCAGCCAACATCCTCTATCGTATCGGGATTTTTGCGGTAGAGTGAGACCTGAAAGGCGGCGGTTAAGTTCCGTAATTTTACCAATTAGCACGAGCAGTAACTTGCATCAACCAAGGATGTCCCCACCAAAGTAGTCCGATGAATCCGGCGACTCCGAGGTAAGCGGGGCGCAAAAATTCTTCCCATTTCAAGGTTTGTCGGCCATCGAGGATGGCGAGGAAGGGAAAAACGGAGGTACGTTCTTTCGCTTTAAGAAAGGCATCGCCGTAGCGCGCCTTTAAACGGCGATCGCCGTGCCAAACGGCAAAGAGATGGTGGGCGATCAGTCCGGCAGAAGTCAGTAGCATAAAGGTGGTCCCCAACCAGAGGGTGTGGGCGACGCACCAAATCACCTGTCCGACCATTTGGGGATGGCGGGTAATGCGAATAATGCCGGTTTCGTAGAGGTGAACTTCGGGCTTTTGGATCGCAGCAATTTCAAGCAGGTTAAAGGTGGCGGGGTAAAGAAAGAAAAAGGAGAGGGCAGAAAGCGCCCAAACCACCGCTTTAAGACCGGGTATGCCTTGCAGGTTCCACACCATCAAACCGTCGTAGCGGTGATTGAAGAAATAGACGATGAGAACCGTTGCGAAGGGAATGCTAACGAGGGCAAAAAAGATGCGGTAGAGGCGCGCGCCGACGCGACGTTCTCCCCAAGGTCTTAAGGCAGCTAAACCGCTATGGGCGATCGCGAACCCAAGAAGCAGCCCTAACATCATCCAGTGACTGGGAGGAAACCAATTTGGGAACATCTTTATGTTTTTTAATATTTTGTTAATTTTAACTCGATCGGCGCTCGTAGAGCGACCTGAAACGATCGCGACATACAACGATCCCCGCATTATGCTACTGTCAAGGACAGACTGGGCAAATGCTATAGCCGCTGAGAGAATTGTCCGAGTTTCAAGCGATCCCGACCTTTGCCGTACCGCTAGAAAACGCTGACTAACCTTCTCTAATAAAAATAGTAATCCCGACGTTTCATTTCTGCTCCAATCGCCCAATCGCGACCTTCGTTCCTCCACCTCTTTGGTTATAAGAGTTATGTCTGATATCCCTTTCACCCTCGACCAACTCCGAATTCTCAAAGCGATAGCCGCTGAGGGGAGTTTTAAGCGCGCTGCCGATAGCCTTTACGTGTCGCAGCCAGCGGTGAGCTTACAAGTCCAAAATTTGGAAAAACAACTCGATGTCCCCTTGTTCGATCGCGGCGGGCGAAGGGCGCAAATGACGGAAGCGGGCTATCTGCTGCTTAGTTACGGAGAAAAGATTCTCTCCTTGTGCCAAGAAACTTGCCGCGCGATCGAAGATTTACAAAATTTGCAGGGCGGAACGCTAATTATCGGGGCTTCGCAAACCACGGGAGCTTACCTTCTACCGCGCATGATCGGGATGTTCAGACAGCGTTATCCCGATGTCTCCCTGGAGTTGCAGGTGCATTCTACCCGACGCACGGCCTGGAGCGTCGCCAACGGACAAATCGATCTGGCAATTATTGGGGGCGAAGTTCCCACCGAACTGCGAGATGTCCTAGAAATCAAACCCTACGCCGAAGATGAGTTGGCGCTGATCCTGCCGCCCAGCCATGCTTTTGCGAAGATGGAAACAATTCATAAAGAAGATCTTTACAAACTACACTTCATTGCCCTCGATTCTCAATCGACAATTCGCAAAGCGATCGACCAAGTTTTGAGTCGGTGGGGAATCGATCCAAAACGGCTCCGAATCGAGATGGAGTTGAATTCGATTGAAGCGATTAAAAATGCCGTTCAATGGGGCTTGGGGGCGGCTTTCGTGTCGCTATCGGCGATTGAAAAAGAATTGCAGATGGGCATCCTGCACCGCGCTCGCATTCAGGAAGTGGTCGTGAAGCGCACTTTATCGGTGATTCTCAACCCCAATCGCTATCGCTCGAAGGCAGCGGAAGCGTTTTGTCGCGATATTTTGCCGCAATTCACGCGCGAACGTTCCTTTGCGATCGTCGAACCGTTGGTGCAAGGGGGAGTCAAACTGGAACCCACCAGTCATAACTCGATCGCGCCGCCCCCAGTGGTTTAATAACGGGCCAGCAGCAACCCCGACGCAGCGGGCTAAAATATCTGGTTAGATAGGCCCTTTTCTAGCAATTTATGGAAATTTCCTGTACTCGGCCCGGCTGTCCCAGTCCGCGTAATTTTTTTGCCGACCTCGAGGAGCGAGCAAACCTTCAAACCGCACAGCAAAAGTATTGCACCAGTTGCGGAATGCCTTTGATTCTGGGCGGTCGCTATATTCCCACTAAGTTGTTGGGTAGAGGGGGATTTGGGGCGGCGTTTTTGGCGCGCGATCGCTACACGACTAGCGTGCGTCAATGCGTAGTCAAACAATTTCAACCCTCGGGGGATTTGAGCGCCGAACAGTGGCAAGTCGCCCTAAATTTATTCGAGCGAGAAGCAGCAGTATTGGAAGATTTGGGCAGACATCCCCAAATTCCCGATTTCTATGCCTTTTTTCCCCTTTTAGTTTCCGGTCGTCAGGGTCAGAAGGACGATCGATTTTTCTACTTGGTTCAGGAATTTATCGACGGACTCGACCTCGAACAAGAACAAGCCAGTCGAGGCAGACCTTATACCGAAGCAGAAGTTAAAGAAATTTTAGAGGAAATTCTCAATGTGCTGAAGTTCGTTCACGGGCGCAATATCATTCACCGCGACATTAAACCGTCGAATATTATGCGCGATCGCGAAGGGAGACTCTTTCTGCTCGATTTTGGCGCGGTCAAGCAAATTGCAGCCGGTGCGGGAACCCCACAAGCGCGCTCGACGGGAATTTATTCGATGGGGTTTGCGCCTCCGGAACAAATGCAGGGCGCGCAAGTCTATCCTTCTACCGATTTATACGCGCTGGCAGCCACTTGTTTGATTTTGTTGACTGGAAAACCGAGCGAGGAATTGTTTGATAGCTACAATAATTGCTGGAATTGGCAGCCTTACGCGCCGCAAACGAGCGATCGCTTAGCAAGCATCCTGGATCGGCTGCTGCAAGCGCGTCCGAGCGAACGCTTTCAGTCAGCGACGGAAGTTTTGGAGGCGCTGCACGGGCAATCCGTACCGCCGCCCCTTCCCGCTCCGTCCGTTGTCACTTCGCCGCCTTCTCCGCCTGTTGGCGTTCCGATCGTACCGCCCCCCGTAGCAGTCGCTCCCGCCCCGGTATCGCGCTTCTCGCTGGTGGATATATTGGGGAGTGCGGGCTTTACGGGATTTATCGGGGCGCTGTTAGCGATCGCGCTTTCGAGTCTGTTGGGAATCTCTGGGATTAGCGTTGGCTTGGTGGGGGCGTTAGTAGGCGGTTTGGTCTACGCGCAGTATCGCCGCGTTCTAGAGGGGAAAGACTTTCTGATTTTAGCCGCGATCGCGCTGGCAATTGTGGGATTTGTCCCCGCCCTACACGGTGTCCCCTTGGTTCAAAGCTTAGGTCTGCCGAGCGTTTTGGGAGTTGGATTCGTTGCGATCTTTGCCGGGGCTGCCGCGATCGCGACGACGGCTATTTTTCGCCTGATTTACCAACTTCTGGTCAGAATTTTGTAAAGTTTTCCTTTGTCGAACTTAAAATTGCACTGGGATGAAGTTAGCCCCTCAAAAGTTTTCTCCACTCAAAATGGTTAAAATCAAACCTTGGCTTGCCGCCGCGATCGCTGCTTTCTCCTTCAACGCCAGCCTTCGCCCAGCCGCCGCTCAAACAACATCCTATTGTCGCTTCGATAGCGACGCGATCGCCGAGAAAGAATCCCTGCGCGTTGCCGCTGTTGACGGCGACTCCGAAGCCCGCCAACGCTATAACGCCATCCTTCAAAAACAAGCTGAAAGCCTGCGGCGCTGTCGCGAGCAAACCTGGCCCCAAACGCAAGCGATCTGGTTGCGCGTTTACCCCTGCGATGCGCGTCCCGGGGCGATGGACGCACTTTTCGACCATATTGTCAACAAAGGTTACAATCAAGTTCACGTTGAAGTCTTTTTTGATGCCCAGGTACTATTACCCGCCAACGATAATCCCACGCCTTGGGTTTCCGTCGTGCGCTCTCCCGGTGCCGAAAACGTCGATCTCCTAGCGATGGCCATTGCTAAAGGGCGAGAACGGGGCATCAAAGTCTACGCCTGGGCTTTTACCATGAATTTCGGCTACGGCTATGGCTTGCGTCCCGATCGCGAACAAGTCCTTGCCCGCAACGGCAAAGGTCAAACCAGCATCTCCTACGTCCGAGATAATACCCAAACCTTCATCGATCCCTACAATCCGCAAGCCCAGCAAGACTATCAAAAGTTAGTGCAAGCGATCGCGCGGCGCAAACCGGATGGAATGCTTTTCGACTACATCCGTTATCCGCGCGGTGCGGGCAGCCAATCCGTCGCCGGTAACGTCAAAGACTTGTGGATTTATGGAGAAGCCTCCCAACAAGCCCTGCAACGACGCGCCTTTAACGGACAAGCCAGCGAACTGATCGGGCGCTTTCTCCAACAAGGATTTATCAATGCCAACGATCTGCAAGCTGTTCGCCAACTGTACCCCACCGAAACGACCCCTGAATGGCAAGGGCGCAACCCAATGGCAGGCGATACCTTACCCGCACTGCAAACGCAACTGTGGCTGTTAACCGTCGCTCACGCCGCGCAAGGAGTCGTCGATTTCCTTAACCTCGCCATTCGTCCCCTACAAAGTAGCAATATTCCTGCCGGTGCTGTCTTTTTCCCCGATGCCAATAAATCTGTCGGACAGCAAGGATACGACTCTCGCTTGCAACCTTGGGATCGCTTTCCGGCGGGAATCGAGTTTCATCCAATGGCTTATTCGATTTGTGGCAGTCCGAGTTGTAATGTCGAAGAAATTATGCGAACCATCAGCCTTGCTCCACCGCAAGCCAAAGTAATTCCCGCCCTGGCTGGATATTGGGGGCGGCGCGATGGCAACCGCCCCTCCTTAGAAGAACAAATGAATGCAATCCGCCAGCAAATTCCCAGCATTACAGCGCTCAGTCACTTTGCCTATTCCTGGCAAGAACCGGAAATCGACCAAAGGCGGCGTTCTTGCCAGTTGTAGCTTTCATCTCTTCTCCCAAACAATCCGACTCGAGGGGCTTATTTCTTCGGCATCGGGTAAATCCCCGTTGCAATCAGGACGGGCTTATCTTTGTACTGGGTTTCAATCTCTTTCTTGAGTCCTTCATCCCAAGTCAGTTTATAATCTTTTTCTAAATCTGCGAGAACGAAGGGACGAACTTCACCCGTCACGACAACGCGCTCGTCTTTTGCCACAGTTTTTTCAGGCTCGGCTAAGTTAATAACGGTTAAATTGCTACCGCCAACTAACTTATCTTCATCGAGTGTAAACGTCCCGTTATTGACAACTTCAGCGACATCGCCTTCTACCGCAACAGTTTTGCTGTAAAACTTATTAGGGCTGCTCGTTACTTCACCGGGAGCGGGAGCGGGAACCATCGATTTGGCAACAATGGTAGGCTGTTTGTCATAGTTTTCTGCCGGTTTCCAATCGAGGTTGTATTCTTTTTTGAAATCAAATGCGTTGAATTGACGCACCTCGCCGGTTACTTGAATTTCAGTTCCTTCTTCGGGGAAGACAAAGGGTTGTCCCGTAGCATTTACAACGAGGATTTTATCGCCGCCAAAGAAGTCTTTGTTAGTGACAGTAAAACTGGTGTTATCGATTTTTTTGTCGGGATTACCGCGAACGGTAACGGTTTGACCGAAGAGTTGGTCGCTTTTATTGGCGACATCTTCGAGGGTAGGATTGGAGGGAGTCGCTGCTGGAGTTGTTTCTGAGGTATCGGGATTTGTCCCGGTTTTAGTATCGGTACAGGCAGGTAAAACAAACGCCATTAATGCTAAAGCGATTGCACCCGTGCGAGTTTTTACCGAAGAATTTATTGGGGTCAAAAAATTGTGTTGCATTCGTATCCATCAGCGTTCTAAGTTTGTCAAATTAGGGGAGGCGCGTGTAGATAGCTTGTTGGAGCGCGCCGCGTCACCTTAATGTTATGGAGCATAGTACAAAAATTGTATTCTACAATACATATATTGGGCATCCCTCTGAAGTAGGGGATGTAATGCTTCTAAAGCCATAAAAGTAGGGATGTTGTTAACATCCCTACTTTTAGATTTATCGGTTCAACTGTTGAATTATGCCTCTATATTCCTGTCAATGACAGAAGAACTAACGGCTTAAACAAAGCGATCGACTCCTAAAGCGCCGCCGCCCGCCGAACAGAGCGCCGAGATCAATGCAGTTAAGAACAACCACCACGCCGCCGCAGAAGCAGCTTTGCGGGTTTCTTCGAGTTGTCGTTGGGCTTGCTGTTTGGTGCGTTCGACTTGCAGCAAGGTTTGTCGTTGCAGGCGTTCGGCGCGTTGCAGGACACGATCGCGCGTTCCTTCAACTTGACTCACCAAGCGTTCTGCATCGGCGCGGGAGATATCATCGCGAGAACTCAGTACGGCAACCAGCGTGTTGCGATCGAGTTGCGAGAAGCGATCGCGCAGCGCGTCGAATCCGGCTTGCGGATCGTCAAACAGCGTCCGCAAATCCGTGCTAATGCCCTCGTAGTTGAGTTCCGGACGTTGCAAACTATTGAGATAGTTGCGAATCCTTCCTAAGACGCTATCGATCGCCGATTGAACCTGGGCTTGCACCAATTGCAATTGCTGCACGGCGCGATCGCGGACGCTGAGAATATTATCGATAATGCGATTGGCATCGGCTTGGGAGATATCCTCGCGTTGAGAAAGCAACTGCACTAAAGTATCGCGATCGAACTTAGAAAGCCGTTCTTGCAAGCTTTCCATACCCGCGCGCGGATCGTTCAACAGCAGTTGTACGTCGCGCTGAATATCGTCCGGATCCAACTCCTCCTTACCTGTCGAGCGCAGATAATCGGCGAGGGAGGTTTGGAAATCCCTGACTTGCTGTTGCGTGCGTCGCGCCAAGCGTCGGGGAGTTTTCGCAATATCGTCGAGCGTCGCTTGCACGCTGTCAATAGTGCTGTTCACCTGTTCCTCGGTTAAATCGTCGCGTTGAGCCAGCAATTGCACCAGCGTATCGCGATCCATGCGAGCCAAGCGCCATTTAATGGACTGATAGCCCGCTTTCGGGTCGTCTAACAAGCGTTTGAGGTCGCGTTGGATCCCTTCGGGGCTGAGTTCGGGTTTGCCGGTAGAGCGTAAATAATCGGCGATTGAAGTCGTCGCGCGATCGTACTGGTCTTTGACCTTGCCGGTCAATTCTTGGGGCGCATTGACGACGCGCGCCCAGCTATTCTCGAGGCGATCGAGCAATTCTTCGGCTTCTTGGCGAGTCATATCTTGGCGCTGGGCGAGCAAGCGCAAGAGCGTATCGCGATCGAAACGGGAAGCTCTTGCTCTGAGGGCGGCAGCACCCGCTTGGGGATCCTTCAACAACAGTTTAACTTCGCGCTCGATCGCGTCGGGATTCAATTCCGATTTGCCCGTCGAACGCAGGTAGTTTTGAATGGTTTCCCATTGTCCTTCGGCTTCGGTCGTGGCTTGGAGTTGGCGCTGTTCTGCTTCGGCAATGACGCGATCGCGAATCAATTCTAATTCGCCAATGAAACCAGCTTTTGTTTCTGGGGTTAAGTCCGCACGCTGCGTTAAGATGCGATCGAGGGTCGTTCGATTCAATTGCGCCAAACGCACTTTTAAGCGTTCTACATCGACATCCGCGTCGTCGATTAGCGCTTGGAAACCCGTCTCGAGACCTTGCGGCGATCGCAGATCGGCATTCATCAAATAACTTTCTACCTCAGCAAGCAGCGTCATCGACTCTTGACGATTTCGCGCTGCTTCCGCCGTTGCCAGCACTTCGCGACGAATGCTCTCGAGCGCTGATGCGGTACTTTGCAATCTGGCTGGCGGTAAAATGGTTGAAGTCTCGCGTTTTTGCAGCAATTGGACAAAATCAGCGCGGCTGATGTTGCTTAACTCGTCTGCGACTGCACCCGGATCTGCTTCGGTGTCGTAGAGTAAATCCCGAAATTCGCGATCGAGATTTTCTGGAGTCAACTGCCAAGGGTAAGCATTACTGAGATATTCGTCGATATCGGCTTTAACTCTACCGCTCTTGGTTGCTTTATCGATTTTAGCGCCGACTTGATTGGCTTGTTCGCTCGCATAGTCCTTCAGTTTTTCGATTTGCGCGATCGCTTTATCGGCATCGAAATCGGACAAATCCGCACGCCCCAGAACCATACCGGCTAAACTGCTGAGGCTTGCCATCACGCCTGAAGAAGCGGCAACTTCGGTTGTGGGACTGTCGCTGGTGTTATTTTGTTTTAACTCGGCGCGCAGAGCGTCGATCTTGTCGTTTAGCTCTTTTCCGAGTAATTGTTCGCGCGTTGCCGATTTGAGATAATCGCCTAAATCTTGCAGGGGATTGCTAATCTTGCCGGATTTAAAGGTTTTTTTCCAAACGTCTTCGAGTTCGTCAGCAAGGCGATTGACTTCTCGTTTTGACAAATCCGTGCGACTGCTGATGAGATCGACAAAGGTAGCGCGATCGATATTTGCTAAGCCTTCGGCACTGGCAATCTTTTTCAGGTTCGGGTCGTTAACCAGTTCTTCAAATTGAGCGCGAATCGCTTTAGGATCCAACTGCGCGGGACGCAGTTTTTGAATGTAATCCTCAACATTCTCGCGGAACGATTCTGGATCGAGACCGGCGGTAAATTCGCGGCGAACGGCTGCGGCCATTGCTTCTGCGGTCGAAACCATTTGATTGCTCGCTGCTTTGCCGCCAATTGCTGCTGCTGCCGTTCCGACAATCGCTTGTAAGCCGGAAGTTGCAGTATTAATCACCGAACCGACTAAGGAACCGACAGTGGTGGAACTCACCCATACCATCAGGGAAAAATAGGTTGCCCAAATGACTAATCCTACAATCGCACCGGAGAGTGGCGTTGCAAACAAACTCAACCGCACGGCAAAGTAGCAAGCGACGAAGAGGGAAATCGCAACGGTGATTAAGGTACTGACTCCGACGAGGGTACTGATTTTGCGGATGCTGCTGCCGAAACTCTCCGAGTCCCCGCGATCGCTACTATCATCGGAGGAGCCACCAGCCATCGAGATTCCTACCGCTACACCGAGATTGGTGAGGAGGAGTTGGAAAGCAAACGCTAACACGACACCTGCGATTAACGCCGTAAAAAATTGCGGCCCGCTCAACGCCAAAGCCGCCCGCTCCGCACCTTCAGCCGTCGGCACGACGGGCGCGGGAACGACTTCGACCGGTTGCTGAGCGAGTAGAGAGAGCGCGCGATTTGCGCCCATAATTATTGATTGATACTCGAACATATTGTTTGGGGGGTTATTATTATAGGGTTGAGGCTATCATTAAAGACTGAAATTGGCTCAATTCGACGATCTCCTTATTTTTTTGACGGCAGCATCCCCTACTGTTAAAGAACTCGTCGAAGTGGGAGAATCCGCACTGGATTGCCAGAGGATTCGATCCCACCAAATCTAGAGTGCAGAGCGCGAAGCGTAATGTCACCGTCCGCACCAGATTTTACTTTCTCAGTGTCGTTAGTTTTGAACCCGCCAACATCCCCCTTCGGCCTGAAACTTGGCAAAACCGAAAAAAAACGTCCTCTATCTAAAGGTAGAGTCGGATAATTGACAATTGACAAGGTTTAGGCAGTGAATCGATCGCGTATTTTAAGTCGATGCCATTCAAGACTGGGGATATAGGGTTTTACCGCTGCTTGGCTCGAAAATGAACAAGTTGTCTGCGGCGATCGCCAGCCGAACGCGATCGCCCCGATGCCCCTCCCAATCACTCGCAGCGAGGAAATCGATCGCGCTCTCCGATTCGGGCAAACGCGCGCGCACGAGGGTTTCTCTCCCTAAAGGTTCCACGACTTCGATACAAACCTCTAGCCCCTCTTCAGCAGCGAGGCGAACGCTCTCCGGGCGTATACCAAGCTCGAAATGTTGCCCTTCGCTGGGTTGTAAGTGCTGGCGCAGCACTTCGGAACAGGGGAAAGGTTGCCGATCGCAGTAAAATTTCCCGCTGCTGTAAACTGCGGGCAGGATATTCATGGGCGGACTGCCTAAAAAGGTGGCAACTTGGCGGTTGGCGGGGCGGGCGTAGATGTCTTGGGGCGAACCGATTTGTTGGATGCGCCCGTGCTGGAGGACGACGATGCGATCGGCGAGCGTCATTGCTTCGGTTTGGTCGTGGGTGACGTAGAGTGTTGTTATGCCGAGGCGCGCGTGCAGTTGCTTGAGTTCGGCGCGGGTGTCGTCTCGCAGTTGCGCGTCGAGGTTGGAGAGGGGTTCGTCGAGTAGGAAGACTTTAGGCTGGCGGGCGATCGCGCGTCCTAATGCAACCCGCTGTTGCTGTCCGCCGGAGAGTTGTTTCGGTTTGCGAGTAAGTAGGTGTTCGATCGCTAAACTGCGGGCGACGCTTTCGACTTGGCGCGCGATCGCGTCCGGTTTTTCCCCGCGCATTCGCAGCCCAAAGCTGATATTTTCCGCCACCGTCATATGCGGGTAGAGGGCGTAGTTTTGGAACACCATCGCGACATCGCGCTGGCGGGCGGGGATATCGTTCATGCGCTGGTTGCCGATGTAGAGATCGCCCTCTGTAACGCGATCGAGTCCCGCGATCGCGCGCAGAATCGTCGATTTGCCGCAACCGGAAGGGCCGACTAATACCCAAAGTTCGCCATCGGGAACGGTGAAGGTAATGTCTTCAATTGCTGTGATGTTGTTGTATCTGCGCGCGATCGCCTCGAGCCGAACCTCTGCCATGAATGCTAATAGGAGCGATAGACCTTCTCGACTGTATCAAAGAATCTTGAATTGAAGATCGCGGTTTTTTGGCGCGATGCTACAGTCGCCTGTAGATTTGCTTCTGCCCCTTCATCGGGTTCGCCATCTTTATTAACGGGTTTGACTTCGAGACATTGGGTAGGGTGGGCAGCGCCCACCAGCCAAGACTTTCAGCGTTTAGCAACGTATATTTACAAGCAAGTAGCGCTATATCTGTAGGGACGTTAAATTTAACGTCCCTACCGGCTATCACTCTTCTCCCCCTCGCCGTTTGACAAACAGCGAAGCATCCTCTGTCTTCCATCCCAATTTTGAGAGGCAATGAGGGAGGGCGGGAGAGGATCAGCATTGTTGTCAACTTAAGCTTAAACCTGCTCGCACAGACCGCCTTGGGTTCAAACCCAAGGCTAATAACTCAAGTCCTCATTTATAGGACTGGGAAATTCAGATGTATCCAACCCGTTTCAACGGGTTTCAGCTATTAGCCAAGAACTTGAGTTCTTGGCGGGCTAAGTTTTTCACCTTAAGTTGACGCTAATGATTGAGGATTCACCAGCAAACCGAGAGCAATCCCCAACTCGAGCGCCGCTTTCGAGATTTCCGTACCGGATTCCGCTACTTCCGTTGGTGCTAATAATTCCCGCACGTCAGTTCGCAAAACCTGCCAAACTTTTTTCAGAACTGTTGCCATTGCTGTTAATTTGAGGGTGTAAGGGTTGCGAGTACAGAGCGCATAAGCAAAAAAAATAACCCCAAACCCAGCTTAGCTTAAGGTGTGGGGTTATTATTGCAGTTAAAGATCGTCTAGCAGCACCCTAATCCCCTGCTGGCTGCCGACAGGCTCTAACCTATTTCCTTAGTGTTGGAATTCGGGCGGCAATTCTTCATCGCTACCGCCAATGCCAATTCCTGTTTCAAAAATTTCTGCTCCAATCAGGGTCATATCATTCATCGAAGCGCCCCGGACATCAACATCATACAGCTTAGCTGCGGTGAGATTCGCCCAATCCAAATTGGCGTTATTTAAGATTGAATTAGTCATGAAAGCCAGCGTTAAATCTGCCCCTTTCAAGTTAGCTCCTGTTAGATCTGCACCTTCAAGATTAGCTTGACTTAAGTTCGCTCCTTTTAGGTTTGCATCGCGCAGATCTGCGCCGATGAGGTGAGCGCCACTCAAGTCTTGACCGGTAAGGTCGGCTTCCACAAGATCGCATCCAGCGCATTCTTTTGTATTAATTAGCTGCTCTACGTCTGCGGGTTCGTAAGCCTTCACAGGACTCGCTGCAAATAAGGCGGTCAGAATACCGAGCAATGCCGCAATTTTAAGTTTCATAGTGTGCCTCCTTGGAAGCTTCCAGCTTAATAGTGGATGCTTCTTAGCTACACTTCGATCCTACTCCATTCCTGAAGGTTCGCCGATCTTCTGTTAGGAAGAATATACATTTTTTATCACGAGCAATATTCGGGCGATCGCTCTTGAATCAATATCCTTTTTAAGGTTGTGTTTTAACCACTTTTGTGATATAGAAATTCAATTTCTATCCCAATTTTTGGCGAACTCGCAGAACTGGGCTACTAATTCAGGATTGCGCCAACCGCGTTGAGTTTCTCGGCGCAAAATCTCTAAGGCTTGCGCGGGAGTGACGGCTTGTTTGTAAGGACGCTGGCGAGTCAGGGCATCGTAAATATCGATGGTTTGGAACACTTGCGCTAGCTTGGGAATCTCGTCCCCGACCAATCCATCCGGATAGCCGCTACCATCCCAGCGTTCGTGATGGTGGCGAACGATGGGGAGTACGCCGCGCAGGTTTCGCAACGGTTTGCAGAGGGCTTCGCCAATCGAGACGTGCTGCCGGATTAAATCGGTTTCTTCTGGAGTCAATTTACCCTGTTTGAGGAGAACGGCATCGGGGATTGCTACCGCACCGATATCGTGGAGGTTAGCCGCCGATACTAAGTTGTGAATCTCCTCTTCGGACAATTGCAGATATTCTCCGAAAGCCCGAGCCAGATCGATCAAACGCTCTAAAGGATCGTCAGTGCTTGAATAACGCTGTTCGACGGCTTTGGCGATGGTAAATAAAATGTGTTCGGTTTGACTGATATCTTCGCTCAGACGCTTGTGACGAATCCAGTTTTTGATGCGGGCAGAGAGTTCGAGGCGATCGATGGGTTTGGTGAGAAAGTCATCGCCCCCCGCTTCAATCCCTTGCAGTCGCGCTCGTCGATCGTCGGAAACCGTGATGAAAATAACCGGAATTTCTTGGGTTTGGGGGTCTTGTTTGAGGCGGCGGCAGACTTCGTACCCGTCCATATTCGGCATCAGTACGTCCAATAAGACTGCATCGGGACGATCGTGCCTTGCTATTTCTAACGCGATCGCGCCGTTTTCTGCCTCGATCGCCTCGTATCCTGCTGCCGATAAAAGATCTATGGTTAGACTCCGCGTTAAGAGGCTATCGTCCACTACTAGAATTTTTTCCGGCTGGGAATCCGATCGAGCAGACATGACCGAAGGCGAGAATTTATTCATTGCAGCAAATTTTACCTGAAACCCCGTCCCGACCAAGATTTGAACCGAGAGACTGCTCCCGAATTGAAAGTGTCCTGGAAGACGGCTTGACACAATCGGCTTAAAGTCTTTTTCTAGTATGCTGAGATTCGGCTTTCTTTGAAATCGGGTTTTTTACTGAAGTTGCATAGAGGATGGCTACTCGCTTATAGATGCTAGCTATTGGGGATAGTCGGCATCGACCAGCGTTTTTTCCAAGCGGAAGTCGGTTCTAAGGGCGAATTGTGTTGCGCGATCGCGCGATCGCGTATAATTTCTTCCCGGCTTGCCTTCAGTTGCGGATCTCGGTACGGAACCGCCGCGCGAGTTAACAGCGCTTCCTCTTCTTTAATTGATAGGGGCGGCAATCCTTCCGGCTGCCAAGACGCTACCGTACCGGGAGAACGCCGCCCCACCGCAGGCGTGGAACCTAAGTTTAGTCCGGCAAGTTGCAGCGCTTTGCGAACGGCGGCGGCGCAAGAATACGTGGCTAAAAACCCCTTCGGTTTCAGGCATTGCGCCGCTAGCGCTAAAAATTCCACCGTCCAAAGTTGCGGGCATTTTGGAGGAGAAAACGGATCGAGGAAAATTGCATCGGCTTGCAAACCGTCGGTGCAAAGTTGTTTTAGCGTTAGGCGCGCATCGGCAATCCAGAGGCAAGCGTTGAGGTTCGGCGTTACTAAGCGTTCGTTGTCGGCAAGTTGGGCGAGGAGTTCGGGAACCGGAGGCAGCCCAGCGTCGAGGAGACGATAGGAAATTGCTGTTTTGGGGACGCTGGCGTTGAGTTCGAGTCCGATTAATTCAACTTGACAGTGGGGGTTAACTTGCCAAATGGCTTCTAAGGCAGCGGCGCTATTGTAGCCGAGTCCGTAGCAGAGATCGAGGAGGGTTAAAGCCTCGTTTTCCCGCGCTTTCTCCCGCAATTGACAAGGCAGGACGAATTTGAATTCTGCTTCTTGTTTTGCGCCGTGGTGGGAATGAAAGTGTTCCTCAAATTCGGGCGAGAAGAAGGTAAAAGAACCATCTTCGGTAGCTTGAGGGGTGAAGGATTCAATCGATTCAAAATTCAATTGATTAAGGGGGATAAGACCTAAAATTACAAATTAGCAATTATTCAATCATCCCGTCCCCATAATAATATCTGTCAAATCGCGACTGCTGCGATTCGCTTCGTACCAAAAACTTCCCCAAAACGCAACCAGCGCTAAGGTCGGCCACAGGAGAAATAAACCTATCATTCCCGTTGGCATAACTCCAGCAATGGAGAGGGGAATCACGGCACTGTACCAAGCCAAACACCAGAATCCGACAAAGCCCAGAACAAAAGGATGGAGTTTCATTGTTATCCGAACGACGGTTCCCGGCGGCAAACTTTCTAAGGTTCCCCGAATGACAGGGAGAAAGGAATTGCGGTAGTGAATGACTCGGGTAATTTTAAACCCATCATCGGAGATTGTACCTTCGTAGGGGGCGCGATTGCTGGACAAGTTCCAGCCCGATCGAGGGGCTTCGATACGAGTAGCAAGGCGATCGCGTACAATCGGAAGCGGATCGCGCGTTTCTAGCACCAAAGTTTCGTAAGGAAGAAGTTTCATTAATGAATAGTGAATAATGAATAGTGAATAATGTTTTGCATTTTATCTTTTCGTTCTAACCGATAATCATCGTGCGCCTTGCTATTACAATCGGAGACCCCGCCGGAATTGGTGCTGAAGTGGTACTAAAAGCGTTAGCAGACCCTTCAATTCGAGAAAAATGTCAAATTTGCCTATTCGGAACGCGATCGCTGCTGGAAGCCAGTTATGCGCATCTCAAGCAACAGGGCGTTGAAGACATTGCGGATCCGCAAGATTGGGATATTTTCGATATTCCCATTGAAGCATCGATTCATCCCGGTAAGGGAGATACGGCAAGCGGGGCGGCGAGTTATGCCTATTTAGAAGCAGCGATCGCGCGTACCCTCGCTGGAGAGTTTCAGGGGATCGTCACCGCACCGATCGCGAAATCTCTCTGGAAAGCGGCGGGTTACGACTACCCGGGACAAACGGAAGTGTTAGCAGAACGCGCGGGAAGCCAGAAGTATGGGATGCTATTCGTAGCGCGATCGCCCCATACGGGATGGACGTTGCGATCGCTCCTTGCCACCACCCACATTCCCCTGCGCCAAGTTCCCGACGCACTTTCCCCCGAACTCCTCACCCGCAAGCTCGATTTGCTGATAGACTGCTTGCATCGCGACTTTGGCATCGCAGAACCCCGAATCGCGATCGCGGGACTCAACCCCCACAGCGGCGAAGCGGGGCAACTGGGAACCGAAGAACGGGATTGGATGAACGCTTGGTTGGAAAGCGAACGCAAAGCGCGTCCGAAGGTGGAACTCGCGGGCTTAATTCCCCCCGATACAATGTGGGTTAACCCCGCCCGCGCCTGGTACGAAAGCGTTGAAAGTGCGAATGCTGCTGATGCTTTTCTCGCACTCTACCACGACCAAGGCTTAATTCCCGTTAAGCTCATGGCCTTCGATCGCGCCATTAACACCACCATCGGTTTGCCCTTCATCCGCACCTCTCCCGATCATGGTACGGCTTTCGATATCGCCGGACGCGGGATTGCCAGCGCGACTAGCACCAACGCCGCCATTCACCTCGCCGCCGAGTTAGCCGCACTGCGGATGAAGTCGTAGCTTGGAAAAGCATTGATAGCCATCGCCAAGGCACTTAGCACTTAGGACAAATTTGGGTAGGGGCGAATGGCATTCGCCCGGTTTTCTACCGATCGGATTGTCCTCATCGATGTGTCTGTTGCTATAACTGAATCGAAAAGTTAGCCGCCGAAAGCGTGGGTTTGCCGAACAGCGTTGCAAACTGCGCCCCCGTCCCTAATCCGGCTTCACTGCCGTTTTGGTTATAATACAACCCTCCATTGCTGGTGTTATAAACAATGCGAGCCGAACTGGTGGCAACGGCACTCTCGGTACTGACAACGGCAAAATCTGAGGCCGCACTGAAACCCGCACCTGCAACACTCGCTAGGGCGGTAAAGGTTGTTTTATCTAAAATAATTTTGTCGGTTGCTGCGAGGTCTAAAATTGTGTCTAAACCGACAGCAGAAGTTGTAAACGCTGCATTGGTATCGTAGACGAAAGAGTCATTACCGTTGCCACCGATCTCGCGATCGTTACCGCTGTCGCCCGCAATGCGATCGTTGCCATCGCCCCCGATTATCGTATCGTTGCCCGCACCGGCGTTAATACTATCGCTGCCTGCGAGTCCATTAAGCAGATCGTCACTCGCTGTACCATTGAGCGTATCGTTACCGGAAGTGCCTAGTTTTGCGGTATTGACGACTAAACTCGCGATATCGCTATTTGATGCGCCACTGCTGGTATTATCTCCGATAAACAGGAAGTTGGCAGTCGTGTAGGGGTTATAAGGCAAACCCGTACCAGCAATGCTAAACGCGGTATAGTTCTGCACCGTACCCCGAAGAATGACTACATCATTTGCTGAGAGGTAATAGTTACTTCCCAGAACCAATAAGTTATAGTTCGTCATCGCCGTGGTGGGAACTAGCACCCGTTCGGTGGGACTATGGGTAAATAGGGTACTACTCGTGCCGCCCCGTTGCGCCCAAATTTCATCCGTCCAGAAGCCGAGTTCGATCCCCTGGCGATCGCTACTTAAGGCAGTCAGAGAGAAACCCGCGCGATCGATTAGTCCGTCGCCGTTTCTGTCGCTGCTGTGGCTTTCACTGTTAAGGCGGGCTTGAAAGCTGACGCTGTAGCCATTGGTGCGGTTGAGGGCGGGGAAAGCAGAGTTGACTAAAGTTGCTTGAGTCGGGCGGTAGTTACTGTAGCCCGCCGTACCGGATGTCAGCGCGTTCAGCGTTGTATAGCCGGAGTTTGCCACTTGAGTCGCGCCGGAAAAGGGCGTGATTCCATAGGCAAGCCAACCTTGACTATCGGGCGTATTTCCTAGCGCTCCGTTATATAGAATTGTTTCTAATGATTGAGAGAAAGCGGGTGAAGCAATGCCTGCTGAAAGGAAACAGCCCGTTAAGGCGAAGAATTGGAGGATTTTGGCGGGGTAGAACATACTGACTCGAATTTTAACTGTAGAAGTTATTGTTCCCCAGTTTTAATGTTCGCGCTTACCATAAGAGGAAGTTTATTGATACCCTCTTAGGGGGATAATTTCGCCTTCTTGGCTCGATTCTCCTTATACCACTGCGCGATCGCGGGACACCATTCCTCGAAACGCAGGTACAGCAACTCGCAAAACTTTTGTGCTTCGAGTTGCGCGTCTTTCTTCCAGCGTAAATCCAAGAGGTGCATCAGCGATCGCGCGTTGCAACTGAGAACGAAATGCTGGCGCGCGTCGAAGGGGATTAAGCCCCGTGCGTGTTCCTCGGCGAGTCCTTCTTCGAGGCGTTTTTGGTAGTGCTGGCACGCTTGCAAGCAGCAGTCTAAATCTTGCGATCGCTGGGCTTCGGTGTACTGGTAATGTTTGCCCTGGCGATCGGTATATTTTCCCGTCGGACGCAGATAAAAAACATCTTCAATTTTGCGTTTTCCGGTGGCTACATCAATAATGCGCTGTCCGGTATATCGAAAAGATTGTACATCGAACGAAACACCCACCCGATGCGTTCGTAACTGTTGCATCATTGAATGGGGAAAATATCCAACATTGAGGGTAATTTGAGGATGTTCCAAACAACCATAATGTCCGCGATCGCCTGCTAAAAGATGCTTGACAATCAGTTCGCCCGCCCGACTCTCATCGGGAAATTTATCGCGACGATCCCACACGAAATCTTCGGAATAATCTTGGTGCATCGCTGCCCAAATCACTTGTTGGGGATTGGGGGTTGCGGCAATTGTTTCAATCTTAAATTTATCCATAAGTTTACCTATAAAGCGATCGAAAAAATTACGATCTAGCGTATATCCGCGCTCGAACTTGTGGAAAGTCCCTCTTATTCGATCCAGAAAGATATAGCAGTTTTCACGTGGATGAGTTACACCCAGCGGGCGAATACCATTCGCCCCTACGGAGCGGCGTTTAATTTCGAGGCGACCTCGAAATCCGCGCCCCTACCGATTTGATTTTTGGAACTGTACCTCACGCAAACGAAAAACGCTATATAGCGCTACTTCCATAAGTTAGGACATTTGGTGTAGACCGTCACGCTTAATTTTAAGGGGTAACAATTTTTCTATGCTATCTCTACCAGAAAACAAATTGACCCCTGTTTTAAGCTATAGGTCTAGTAGGGTGGCATCGCCCACCAATCAAGACTTGGGTGCTTTTAGTACCGCTCATTATTGGGTAAGTAGCGCTATCCTTCAAAATTTTTAGATTAAAACCAAGAGAGACGGCATTTGATTTGATTCGACAAAAGAGCGACTACATTATACCCTAGAAAATACAACTTTTTCCGGTTGATCTTGATATTTTCCGCGACGCTGCTCGTAACTAACTTCACAAGCTTCACCTTCTAAAAAGAGTAGTTGTACGACTCCTTCGTTGGCATAAATGCGACAATCTGCACTCGAAGAATTTGAGAACTCTAAAGTCAAATGACCGCGCCAACCGGCTTCAGCAGGCGTTAAATTCGCGATTAAACCAACGCGAGCGTAAGTTGATTTTCCGATACATAAAACTGTAATCGTATCGGGGATTTCTAGTCGTTCTAACGCGACACCCAAACCGTAGGAATGGGCAGGCAAAATAAAAAAACTGCCGTTTTCATCGTCGTGTAGTTTGACGGGTTCGAGATTTTCTGGATTTAAGTTTTTGGGATCGACAACCGTTCCGGGAATATGGCGAAAAACTCGGAATTCTAACGGCGAAAGGCGAATATCGTAGCCAAAACTGCTCAATCCGTAGGAAATGACGGGTAAATTTTCAACTCGCCGAATTAATTTAGGTTCAAAGGGCGCAATCATACCCTTAGCTGCCATTTTTGCAATCCACGTATCGTTCTGAATCACGGTTCTCGTTCTCGTTCTATAAGCCAAGCAGATTATCATAACATCGAAGTTGAGAGCGTACCTGTTGCGAGCGCAATCTCTGCGGGATTGCGGACTAAAAGCTTGGAGGTTTGGGACGCGAGCGACGTTTTTTGGTTTAATTGAGAGGCGATAGTGCCGGTTAAGGCGGAGCCAGAATAGCTGTGAGATTGATTCTACTAGGGGGACCGGGTTCGGGAAAGGGGACGCAAGCACAACGACTGCGCGATCGCTACCAACTTCCTACGATCGCAGTTGGGGATATTTTACGCGATGCGATCGCAGCCCATACCTTTTTAGGCATGAAAGCCAAGCCCTACGTGGAAAAAGGCGATCTCGTCCCAGACGAGTTCATGATTCAATTCATGCGAATGCGCCTGCTGCAACCGGATACCAACAACGGTTGGATATTAGAAGGGTATCCGCGTACCGCCTTTCAAGCCGAGGAATTAAATTTTTTGCTCGAAGATTTCCGCCAGCAATTAGACTGGGCAATTTATCTTAAGCTAGATGAAGCGGTGATGGTAGAGCGATCTTTAGCGCGATCGCGTCTCGACGACACACAGGATATTATCGAACGTCGCCTCAAACGCTTCCAACAGCGCACCCTTCCCATCCTCGAATATTACGAACCGCGCCAAAAACTCCTCACCATTAATGCTGCTTTAACCCCCGAACAAGTTGAAGCAGAAATACTCGAAAAACTTTCGTAATTCGTAATTTAGCCCTCATAATTCACCACTCATAATTCATCACTCATAATTCATAATTTATAAATATGTCCTGGCAACGTCCCGACGGCAGACAACTTAACGAACTTCGCCCCCTCCGCTTCGAGAAAGACTTTACGCGCTTTGCAGCGGGTTCTGTCCTCACTCATTGCGGCGAGACTAAAGTGCTGTGTACTGCCAGCATTACCGAAGAAGTTCCCCCATTTTTAAAAGGAAGCGGACAGGGATGGCTGACGGCTGAATATCGAATGCTTCCCGGTGCTACCCCCAAGCGTCAATCGCGGGAGTTTCTCAAACTTTCCGGACGCACCCAAGAAATTCAACGCCTCATCGGGCGCAGTCTTCGCGCTTCCCTTAACTTAGAATTGCTGGGAGAACGCACGATTAACATCGATGCGGATGTCCTGCAAGCGGATGCGGGAACGCGCACGACTTCGATTACGGGGGGTTATGTTGCCCTCGCCTTAGCGCTGCAAAAGTTGCAATCTGCCGGACAATTAGAACAGTCTCCGTTGCGATCGCCGGTTGCTGCGGTTTCCGTCGGAATTTTAGAGGGCAAAATCGCTTTAGATTTGAATTACCCTGAAGATGTAGCGGCGGAAGTCGATTTTAATGTGGTGATGACGGGGGATTTAGAATTGATTGAAGTTCAGGGGACGGCAGAATCGGGAAGCTTTACGCGCCGTCAGTTGGATGCGATTTTAGATGTTGCAGAGGGGGGAATTCTGGAGTTAGTTGCGGCGCAACAGGCGGTGCTGAGGTAAGATGACAAGATTTTGTCCGGTAAGAGAGGTTTATAATAAAAAATCGGTGCCGTTCTAGAAACCTGAAGCCGTGAGTCTATTAAATTCCCCAGATTCTTCCCAAAGCGATCGATTAGATATTCCCGCGCCCCAAAAATCGGACAATAAACCCGCAGTTTCCTTTGGCACAGTCTTTGGTTCCACCTTCGCCGCGATTTTCTTAGCTGAAATGGGGGATAAGACTCAGTTGGCAACGTTGCTAATGAGTGCGCACTCTGATTCGCCTTGGATTGTCTTTCTGGGTTCGAGTCTCGCTCTAATTTCCACCAGCTTGTTAGGGGTAGTGTTGGGTTACTGGTTGGCTAAGCGTGTATCCCAGGAAACGATGCACTTAGCCGCTGGAACGATGTTAATGGTGGTGTCGGTGTTGTTGTTGTGGGATGTTGTGGTTGGGGGTTGAGAGGGTTTTTAATATGCACGTTGTTTGCAATTATCCGGATTGTAGAGACGTTGTATCCCACATTCCGCACGACAAATAGTAGCCCTCTGTGCGACATAGCTCTGCCTCGGTTTCTCACGCTCTGATAGCGAGGTTTTTCGCTCTTTTTAGAATCCAATCCCAATCTCAACTGCCATTTTGGGAAA
>NZ_JACJSM010000032.1 GCF_014698145.1 Oscillatoria sp. FACHB-1406
TACGAATTACGAATTACGAATTACGAATTACGAATTACGAATTACGAATTACGAATTACGAATTACGAATTACGAATTACGAATTACGAATTACGAATTACGAATTATAGCTGGGAGCGGGACAAAGACGTTAATCGCTTCCGGAACGACCTTAAATTGAGCGGGAGTGCGAGTCGTAATTTCGCCGTCGGTATTAATGTGCCGATGCTTGCGCGTATGGATTTCAATGTGCTGCCCTTCAAGGCGACGCATCCATTTAGGATTGAGGGTTTGCCCTTTCCATAAAGCGGGCAGAATCGCAAGCGTTTGCCACCAATGTTCGACTTCAATACTACATAAATCCAAACGGCGATCGGAGATACTTGCATCTTCAACAATGCTCAATCCGCCGCCGAAATAACGACCGTTGCCGACAGCGATTTGCAGGGTTTTGACTGAATAAGTTTCATCATTGCAGTGAATTTGGGCATGGAAGGGTCGCGATCGCGCGATAACCTTAAAAGCAGTCAAAGCATAGGCAAGCGCGCCCCAGCGTCGTTTAGCGTCCTTCGAGAGTTGCTTGGTAATCTTAACGCTCAACCCCAGACTCGCGACATTGAAAAAATACTGACCGTTGACAACGCCAACATCAATGCGTCGGGTACAGTTTGCCGCAATAATCTGACAAGCCGTCTCGATATTATTCGGGATTTCGAGGGTACGCGCCAAATCGTTCGCCGTTCCGAGGGGCAAAATGCCGAGGGGAAGTTGGGTATCGATTAAACCCGCGATCGCACTATTGAGCGTACCATCCCCGCCCCCGACAATGACCAAATCGACTTCGTGCCGATACTGGCGAATCAGTTCTGAATAGTCCTGTTCGTGTTTGTCCGACGATTGTTCGCGCAGGGGCTCGACGACAGAAAACCCCATCGCCTGTAACTGACGAATGCACGCTTTTCGCCCCCCTTTGCCCTTCCCAGAAGTATCCTTATGGTTTTGGCGCGCGTGAGGATTGATCAAAAGTAACGCTCGTTTAGGTTCCGTCATGCAAGTAGTTTTGAGCCACTAATTACTATTATTCGTGAAAATGAATATTTAGCTAAACAATGCTGGAATTGAGAACCTCAAACTCGCTCCATCACCCGGGCCTATATCCGCGATCGCGACCCTCAATGAAACGCACTCCCCAAACGCCCTATAATGAACAATTGTTGAGAAGTGCCTACTTCAGTCCTTTTCAGTCCTTTATTAGAGAAACGGAACAGAACCCTAGTGTTTGCCCTAAGCGGTTACGAATATTTTCTTGGATTTTTGCTCCTGGCTAGCTCCGTCCCCATTCTCGCCCTCGGCGCATCTTGGTTGGTGCGACCCAAAGGCAGCGGTCCCGAACGAGTAACAACCTACGAATCCGGTATGGAACCCATTGGGGGAGCTTGGATTCAATTCAACATACGCTACTATATGTTCGCCCTGGTTTTTGTCGTCTTCGACGTAGAAACCGTATTTTTATACCCTTGGGCTGTTGCCTTCAGTCAACTGGGACTTCTCGCTTTTATCGAAGCCCTCATCTTTATTGCAATTCTAATTGTTGCCCTAGTCTACGCTTGGCGAAAAGGAGCGCTTGAATGGTCATGAACCCCAATTCTCTTGCCGATATCCAAAAACAACAAACTGAAAAAATTCTCAACCCGATCGCGCGCAACCAAGTTACCCAGGACTTATCCGAAAACGTCATTCTTACGACCGTAGATGACCTGCACAACTGGGCGCGATTGTCAAGCCTGTGGCCGATGATGTACGGTACGGCCTGCTGCTTCATCGAATTTGCCGCTATGATCGGCCCCCGCTTCGACTTCGACCGTTTCGGTCTGGTGCCGCGTTGCAGTCCCCGCCAAGCTGACTTAATTGTTACGGCTGGGACGATTACCATGAAAATGGCTCCGGCTCTCATTCGCCTTTACGAAGAAATGCCCGAACCGAAGTACGTCATCGCAATGGGTGCTTGTACGATTACCGGCGGGATGTTCAGCGTCGATTCTCCCTCGGCAGTGCGCGGTGTAGACAAACTCATCCCCGTCGATGTCTACATTCCCGGCTGTCCGCCGCGTCCAGAAGCGATTATGGACGCAATTGTCAAACTGCGGAAAAAAGTTTCTAACGAGTGCATCCAAGAACGCGGCAAGCTTCAAGCTCAGACGCACCGCTTCCACAGCACGACTCACAACATGAAAGCCGTTCCCCCGATTCTCACTGGCGAGTATCTCAAGTCGCCAACGCGCCAAGCGCCGCCGAAGGAACTCGCAGAAGCGTATGGAATGCCGATGCCCGCATTAGAAGCGGTAGAAGTGAAGGAGGAGGTCAACCGTGGCTGAAGAAACATCTCAATTAGTCGCACCCGGTAAAACGGCTTCTTGGTTGAGCGAGAATGGTTTTGGGGTGGAATCGTTGGAACCCGACCATCTCGGCGTAGAGATGATTAAAGTCGATGCAGACTTTCTGTTGCCCGTCGCAACCGCACTGTATGCCTATGGGTTTAATTATCTCCAATGTCAAGGCGGTTACGATGAAGGCCCGGGTAAATCTTTGGTCAGTTTTTACCACTTAACCAAGGTTAGCGATAATGCAGACCGCCCGGAAGAAGTGCGAGTGAAGGTTTTCTTGCCGCGCGACAATCCGCGAGTACCTTCCACTTATTGGATTTGGCGGGCAGCGGATTGGCAAGAACGGGAAAGCTACGATATGTACGGTATCGTTTACGAGGGTCATCCGAATTTGAAGCGCTTGTTAATGCCGGAAGATTGGGTGGGTTGGCCGCTGCGAAAGGATTATATTTCGCCCGATTTTTACGAAATTCAGGATGCGTATTAAACTGTCCTCAACTTGAAGCTTACTCCTGTGTTTGAGAACAGTATAGACTGCGATTGCCGCATCTAGCTCTCGATCTCCATTGTTGGGCTATTATGCTCGATCGCTGTCTATTTTTCCCCTTTTTAAGGGGAATACTCAACCCATCATGCTAGAAACGTTGTCCATTATCCATTATCCATTGTCAATTATTCACCTCCGAGCTTTGGGGTGCAAAAATAACTTTTGAACGAACTGCAATGCAAGAAATGCCTGGGGAGGTTGAGGTGCGAGGCGCAGAGCGCGATCGCGCAAACGGTTTGCTCCCCCATGCTGCTGCGGAAAGCTTTAAGCTAAAAGCAACACCCACTCCCTCGACAATCGGCAACAGTGCATAGCAGCTATATTTCTAGAGTTCATGCCGCTTTAAAAGATTTTCTGCGCGATCGCGGGAAACTTTCGGAGTGGCCGCATCATTTAACGATGGCGCGGTTAGTCGCACGGGCTTTGCAGTTGGGGCGTTCTGCCTTAATTCAAACCGGGAGTCCTCGATTTAAGTATGGGCTAAGTTACTTAACTTCAGCGCTGCTTTGCGATCGCGCCGTTATTCTGGTTGCGCCGCTTGCGGTTGGTGAAGAGTTGCTGCAAACGTTAATCCCGCAACTGCAAACCCACCTTAACACGACTAAAGAAATTGAGAGCGGCGATCGCTTCCCGGAAGGTTTTCAAGGAATATTGATAACATCGCCGGAAAGTTGGTTGCACTCTCGCCTCGAAAACAACGACCATTTTCCTCCCGACATTCCCACCCTCATCGATCCCGCCGACGACTTAGAAGAGTGGGCGCGATCCTGTTTGACTCATCGCTTGCGCCCCGAAGATTGGGATGCTTTGATGCTGTCTTTTTCCTCGCAAGACGAAGCAATTCGCAACGCCCGCGTCAAACTTACGAAATCCTTCTTTTCCCGCCCTAAAAATCCCTACGAATGCTATTTGCTGGATGCTTCCGATCGGGCGATTTTAAGCGCATTGTTCGAGGAATTAGGCTTAATACCGTCGGATTCTCCTTGGGGTGCTTTCGCTGAAGCGATCGGCAAGGAAAAGACGCGATCGCTTTGGGTTGCGATCGATCGCGATCGCGGTCAATTCACCCTCCACAGCACCCCCATCGACGTATCCAGCGCCCTACAACCGATTTGGGACAAACAACCCGTCGTTTTCATCGGCGGCTTTCTCGACTCAGAAGCCACTGCCCCGATTTACCGCGCCCAACTGGGTTTAGGCGAGCTAACCTGCCTTAAATTCTCTCCTAACCGCCAAAACGAACATATTCGCTTGTATCTGCCCGATCGCTTACCCCTACCCAACACGCCGGAATTCAGAACGGTTTTAATGCAGCAAACGCTGCTTTTGTCAAGGATCGGGTTAGATCGTACCCAAGCGATCGCGATTTTAATCGAAGACGTTCCCCTGCAAGCCCAAGTTGGTACAGCACTTGCAGCCGAATTCGGTTCCCTCGTCCAAGTCGAAAAACCCAATATACCCGCTAACGGTATTTTAGTCAGCGGTTGGGAATTCTGGCGATCGCACCAAAACCTACTTCCTACCCCCCACCTCCTCATCATCGCGACCTTACCCTTTCCCTCCCTCGAAAACCCCCTCGTCGCCGCCCGCGTCGCCTACCACAAACGCAAACATCAAGACTGGTTCCGCTACTACCTCCTCCCCACTGCCCTGCGCGAACTCCAGCGTGCCGTCGTTCCCCTACGCGAATCCCAGGGAATCGTCGCCCTCCTCGATAACCGCGTCAACCATCGCAGCTACGGCAGACAAATCCTCGCTGCCCTCGAACCCCTCGCGCGCATTAACTACATCGATCGCGCTTGGTTCGATAATATTTAGAATCGCTATTTTCAGAATCAAAAGTAGGGTGCGTTAGCGAAGCGTAACGCACCATTACCTTAACTGAAATAAGAGTTGAAAAAATTGCCCAGATCGTTGATATTTCGTAGGGTAGGCAGCGCCCACCCGCCTTAAATTAGTGTCATTCAATTCATCATTATTCTTTATTTAGCGACAGTTCCCCAAATTTGCTCGATATTTTCCGTGCAACGATATTCACCGTAATATTTATGAATATTATCGGCTTTTCTAAGTCTCGTTAATCTCTCTTGAACACAAGCAACATTTTCCGGTGAAATTTCAACAGAAATCGAGCGACGATTTAGCTGATTTGCCACAACTGCCGTAGTTCCAGTTCCCGAAAAAGGATCGAGAACAACATCACCCGGATTTGACGAACAAAGAATAATTCTCACCAAAAGAGATAGCGGGGCTTGCTGTTTGTGAAAGCGTTTGCCGTCTGGCGTTCGGATTGCCTCGTCGCCCGCAAAATACCCCGATGTAAGTTCTCGAATATCGTCCCAAACATCTGTTACATAAAGACCATTTTTACGTTCGTATTTATACTCGGGTAGTAAGGGCGGATCGATGCGAAGACGATGGAAAACTCTAGGCTTTCGACCTTTCGTTGCAAACCCAAGAATTTGGTATTGCTTGCTATAACGATAGGCTGAAGGAACCGCCGAGGTTTTCTTTTTCCACACAATTAAATTTTGAAATGTCCAACCTGTTTCTCGTAAAGTTTTTAAGACTTGTTCCGAGTTTTTTTCGCGTTGCATGAAATAAATCGCCCCACCCTCTGAAGTGACTTCAAAAAGATGTTGGCACATAAGCCCCATCATTTGCCAGTAATCGCGATCGGGCAAATCGTCTTTGTGGAAGCTATATTCTTTATTTTGATTGAACGGCGGATCGAGAAAAGTTAAGTCAATTTCAGAACCCAAGATTGACGGTTCGATGACTTGAGTTGCATCGGCTTGAATGATTTTATAATCTTCAGTATGGGTAACAAGCATGATGCGAGAGTTTGCTAATGAAAGGGTTAAAATATAGCGTTTTTTGTTTGCGTGAGGTACAGTTCCAAAAATCAAATCGGTAGGGGCGCGGATTTCGAGGTCGCCTCGAAATTAAACGCCGCTCCGTAGGGGCAAATGGTATTCGCCCGCTGGGTGTACCTCATCCACGTGAAAACTGCTATATAATCAATGAATGCCAAATTTAATAGGGATGTTTAGTTATACCAATTCCCAGTCCTGATGCACTCAATTTCATCGGTAGGGACAGAGCATTGCTCATTGGTGTCAACTTAAGCTTAAACCTGCTCGCACAGACCGCCTTGGGTTCAAACCCAAGGCTAATAGCTCAAGTCCTCATTTATAGGACTGGGAAATTCAGATGTATCCAACCCGTTTCAACGGGTTTCAGCTATTAGCAAAGAACTTGAGTTCTTGGCGGGCTAAGTGTTTCACCTTAAGTTGACGCTAATGAGCATTGCTCTGCCCTAATTGGTGCGGAACTTAGAAGTTTGGATTAAAATAATGGTGCGTTACGCTGTCGCTAACGCACCCTACTGGATTGTTTCAGCTTAAATGAGGCTTTAGAAAAACTCTCGAAACCTCGATTGAGTAAGCAATAGAGCGAGAAACCTATCGCACAGTTTTAGCTGAAACAATCCACTACTGGCGCGTCAAGTTTAAAATAGTGTAATAGATTTGGACGCGGCAACCTATCCAAAGCATCATCTCATTTTTCTAAGGCATCAATTAAAGCTTGACGCACCCTACTATCGAGTGTTTATCGATTGGGACTTTAAGGCATCATATGTTCTGCAATAAAGTTCGTGTAAACTTCTCCCTTTTGAAACGCAGCCGTTTCGAGGATGCGCTGATGGAAGCCGATGGTTGTTGGAACGCCGGTAATGGCGCACTCGCGTAAGGCGCGTTTCATGCGTTTAATAGCCGCATCGCGATTGGGCCCCCAAACAATCAATTTCCCGATCAAAGAATCGTAATAAGCTGGAATTTCGTAATCGGTGTAAACATGAGAATCCATACGAACGCCGGGGCCACCGGGAGGGAGATAGCCGCTAATTCTGCCGGGATGGGGGCGGAAATTGCGATCGGGATCTTCGGCATTAATTCGACATTCGATCGCGTGTCCCCTCAATTTCACGTCCTCTTGAGTGAGGCGCAACTTTTCGCCGCAAGCCACGCGAATTTGTTCGGCGATTAAATCGAGTCCGGTAATCATTTCTGTCACCGGATGTTCCACCTGAATGCGTGTATTCATCTCCATAAAACAGAAACTCCCCGAATCATCCAGGAGAAATTCTACCGTTCCCACGCCCACATACCCAATCGCTTGGGCGGCGCGCACGGCGGCTTCGCCCATCTCGCGGCGCAGTTCTGGCGATAAAATTGGGCTGGGGGCTTCTTCGAGCAATTTTTGGTGGCGGCGCTGAATCGAACAATCCCGTTCGCCTAAGTGAATGGTGTTACCGTAGCGATCGGCAAGAACTTGAAACTCAATGTGGCGCGGACGTTCGATGAACTTTTCTAAATAAACCCCTGCATTGCCGAAAGCTGCTTCCGCTTCGCCTTGAGCGGCTTGAAACGCCCGTGCTAACTCACTTTCTTCGCGCACGAGTCGCATTCCTCGCCCGCCGCCGCCTGCGGTGGCTTTGAGGATGACGGGATAGCCAATTCTTGCCGCGACTGCTTCGGCTTCGCGTTCGTCCGCCAGCAAGCCATTACTACCGGGAAGCGTGGGAACGCCCGCTTCCATCATGTTTTTCTTGGCTGTGGATTTATCCCCCATCGCCAACATTGCTTCGGGACTCGGCCCGATAAATGCAATTTTATGATCGGCGCAAATTTCAGCAAAACGAGCATTTTCTGCTAAAAATCCGTAACCGGGATGAATGGCTGTTGCATTGGTCGTGAGTGCCGCCGAAATAATATTGGGAATATTGAGGTAACTCTTACTGCTAGGCGGTTGTCCGATGCAAACGCTCTCATCGGCGAGTTGAACGTGGAGGGCGTGGCGATCGACGGTGGAATGAACGGCAACGGTTGCAATCCCCATTTCTTCGCAGGTGCGTATAATGCGCAGCGCGATTTCCCCTCGATTGGCAATTAATATTTTTGAAAACTGCATCGGACGTAGTAGATAATTGATAATTGACAATGGATAATGGATAACGTAGTAGATAATTGATAACTGCGTGACCTTGGTCTTATCCATTATCCATTTCTTCTTCTCGTTTTTGGAGAGTAGAAGGCGGGCGATCGCTACTCCAAGCCCACCAAGCCACTCCGCACTCGCATTCGTAGAATTCCTGCCATTTCCGCTGATAATCTTCGTTCATCACCGGCGCGCGACGATTGATCCAAACTCGGCGCGCTTTATAGGCGGAATTATTGCAAGTGGGACAGCAAAAGCCCAGAGAATGAGTAGCAGTCTGCGTCCATTCGGGGGGAGTGGGGTTAAAAGCGTCCATTAAAATATAGGGGGCGAGTGACAGGTTTCAGCCCGCAAGGATTTAACTATTATCCTCTGCGAGGGGAAGCAATAGTATAGCGGTAGGCAACTGTCCCATTTTCGGGTATTGTCTTGAACAAAGGCAGCAGGAGATTAGCGAGCGAAATGCTTTCTATTGTGGCATTTTTGGGGTCAGGGATAGCGACGGAGCCGCTTTCCATTAAAAACCTCGTCCGATCTCGTTCGCGCTGTTGAATTTCGAGTTGTGAATTCTACAAGAGCGGTACTAGCATGGTGAATCCTACGCTCAATCTCATTTCTTTGTTCGGAATTTTTGCCCTTTGCGCGATCGCGTGGCTGGGTTCGGAGGAACGGCGCATTGTTCCCTGGAAAACGCTGGCGGTGGGGATTGGCTTGCAATTGCTCGCTGGGGTTATCTTTTTTATTCTGGGTGTGAGAGGGGTGGAAGGCTCGAACCATTGGTTGGATAACGTTTTTCAAGCCTCGGGAGCGGGAACGGGCTTTTTGTTTGGCTCCGGATCTGCCCCAGAACCGGCGCAGGTTCCCGATCCTGGAGCGGCGGCGCGCTGGATTGCGGGAGCGCTGGGCAGCCCCGATGCAATGATTTCCGGCGAGCAAACCGAGCTTGGCGCGAACGCGAGTTTCCAGCCCTCTAATCTTAGTTCGATTTTTGCCTTTCGCAATTTCCCCGCGATCGTTTTCTGGTCGGCGCTGGTCAGTTTGCTGTATGGTTTAAATTTAATTCAGCCCGTGGTGCGGATTTTTGCTTGGATTTTTCAGCGCGCGATGAATTTGAGCGGTGCGGAATCGCTAGCGGGCGCAGCCAGTCTTTTCGTCGGAATTGAGTCCGCGATCGCGGTTAAACCGTTTTTACTCGGCATGACGCGCAGCGAACTGTGTGCCGTTCTCGCCAGTTGTTTTGGCTCTCTCGGCGCTCCCGTCTTTTGGCTTTACATCGGGTTACTCCGTCCCACTTTTCCCGACATTTTCGGGCATTTCGTTGCGGCTTCCTTCCTCACCATCCCTGCCTGTTTCGTTATCTCCAAACTTCTGGTTCCCGAGACTGAAATCCCGGAAACAATGGGCGATATTTCTGAGTTTATTGAGGGGGAACGCGAAGAACCGAACGGCGCAATCGCTCGTTTCGTTATCGGCGCGATCGAGGGTTTAAAAGTCGTGCTAGGAATTGTGGCAGTTGTCATTGCCATCCTAGGAATTATTAAGCTTTTCGATTTAGGATTGAGGGGACTTTCAAGTTGGTTAATTACTGTTATTGGAGCCGATCTTCAGTCCGATTCGCTCTTCGTGCAGTTTTTATCCAATCCTTTAAGTAATCTTCTAGGAATGCTATTTTTACCGTTGGCTTTCCTGACTGGAATTTCTTTAGAATGGCAGGAGTTGTGGAATTCTTCTCTTTTAATTGGTCGCAGATTAATTGAAACTAGCTTCCCACCCTACCAAAGCTTAGTTCAACTGCAAGCAGCCGGAGAAATGAGCGATCGCGCCTTACTAATTGTCACCTACGTTCTACGCGGTTTTGCCCACCTCGCTGGCTTCGGTATCTTTGTCGGCGGAATCGCTGCATTAGTCCCAGAACGACGTAGCGAAATAGCTGCTGTGGGTTTTAAAGCACTCTGGGCTGCTACTTTAGCCACCTTAATGACAGGCTGTATCGTAGGAATTTTTAGTTAATTATGAAGCATTGATTTTGAATTGTCGAAAGTTTTGATTTTAATCGTCAATTGTCAATGAATAGAACTGAAACAAGAAAAAGATGGCAGGTAGAGACGTTGTATACAACGTCTCTACCGATATTCTGTAGGATAGACAGCACTAATCATTCAATAGGGGATAAGTGAATTGAAAAAGAACTGGATAAGTGCGATCGCGCTATCAATAACGGCAGCCATAGGCATTATCATCTTCAGCGAATTTGTCGCGCCCGCTGTTTTTCAAGTATTAAACCCCGAAACCGCCGCCGTACAAGCCCAACAACTCCCTCCCTCCCCCGAATTACCGGAAGCGCCCGACGACTTATCCGAAGCGCCCCCTTCCCCAAAGGCAGTTTCTAAACCCACGCCTTCTCCTTCGCCCTCGCCCTCGCCAGCAGCGACAGTTCCCCCTAAGCCCTCTCCTTCGCCCTCGCCCTCGCCATCTCCGAAAAGCACTCCCTCTCCTTCACCCTCGCCAACAGCAACGCCATCTCCTAAAACCACTCCCTCTCCTTCACCCTCGCCAACAGCAACGCCATCTCCTAAAACCACTCCCTCTCCTTCACCCTCGCCAACGCCAACCGTTAATCCTACCCCTCAACTGTCGCCCTCAACGCCTGCTGTTGAGTCTCCCGCCCTACCGAGACTTCCCCTAGCCGATGTTCCTTATACAGATACGACAATGGGCTACCGCTTGGGCATATTAGAAGGCTATAAAGCGGTTTCCCTAGGAGGCGTTACCGCGATCGCGTCGCCGGATGGAAATTTAGCCTATACTGTTACGGCCAGACAAAGAGCAGTCGATAGCCCGCTGACACCCGCCTCACTCGCTCAAATCGCGATCGACACCTTCGCTCGAGGCGAGGGATTTGTTGCCGATAAGTTTGAATCCACCATTGGCGGCACGCGCATTCCTTGGAAAGGTACTTTAATGCAAGATACGAACCAGCAAGCGCTAAGTGGCTTAATTTTGGCGCGTCAAGTTCCGGGAAAGGTTTTGATTTTATTAATTGCGGCAACGGAAACGGCAAAAGGACAAGTCGAGTCAGTGCTAGCAACAGTTGCCCCAACGCTTGAATCCGTCGAGCGTTAGAATCGCTCTCGATCCAGATTTAAACCCTCGCGCCAGCTAACAATCCTTCAAACAGTTTAATTCCATCCGTTGCCCGCAAAATCGGATCGGCGGCGCGTTCGGGATGGGGCATCATGCCGACAATTTTCCCGTCTGGGCTGGCAATTCCGGCGATGTTATCCAGGGAACCGTTGGGGTTGCTTGCTTCGTCGATTTCGCCGCTGGCGCTACAGTAACGTAAGAGAACTTGTCCGTTATCTTCCAAGGTTTTGAGAGTGTCGCTGTCGGCGTAGTAGCGTCCTTCGCCGTGGGCGAGAGGAAGCGAGATAATCTCGTTGGTGGCGTATTGTTGCGTCCAGGGCAGATCGTTGCGTTCGACGCGCAGGGGGACGCGATCGCAGATAAAATGGAGGTCGCGGTTGCGAATTAAGGCTCCGGGCAGCAGTCCGACTTCGGTTAAAATTTGGAAGCCGTTGCAAATGCCGAGAATATACTTGCCTTGGCGCGCTTGCTCGAGAACGCTATTCACGATCGGGGAAAAACGCGCGATCGCGCCGCAGCGTAAATAATCCCCGTAACTGAACCCTCCCGGCAAAATAATAACGTCGATGTCGCTTAAATCTGTCTCCTGATGCCACACCATGCGCGTTGGTTGCCCGAGCAAATCGCGGGTAACATGAGCCATATCGCGATCGCAATTCGATCCCGGAAACACAATAATTCCAAATTTCATCGTTTTACACCGCTTCACTAACTGGCAATTCTGTCAACTCAAAGCAATAATTCTCAATGACGGTATTCGCGAGGAGGCGATCGCAAATGGTATCGAGTTGGGATTCAGCATCAGCGCGATCGCGTGCCGTCAGGTTTAACTCTACATACTTGCCAATTCTCACCCCTTCAACGCCTTCATAACCCATCTGTTGAAGGCCGGATGCAACCGCAACTCCAGCCGGGTCGAGAACGGAAGGTCTAAGGGTAACATAGATACGAGCGTGAAATTTGCAATTCATCTTGTCGCTTAACTCAAAAAACGCCATCGTCGCGAACATTATCGCTTCAATTGTACGGCGCGATCGAGCAGACCGCTCTAAAATTAAGTTGAGTGCGATCGATACAGCAGTCCTCAACAATGACTCATGACTGATAGCTGATAACTGAAATGAGACGAACCCGTTCCCAGGAAAAAATTTTAAGCTTCCTCGATCGCCTCAATCGAGAAATTTCCGCACAAGAACTTTATCTCGAACTGCGTACTGCTCGGCAAGGATTGGGACTGGCAACGGTGTATCGTTCCCTCGAAGCACTCAAACTCGGAGGATTAGTGCAAGTGCGGACGCTAGCCAATGGCGAATCGCTCTACAGTTGCGCCAAAAAAGACCAGCATCACGTCACTTGCGTAAACTGCGGGCGATCGCTCCCTCTCGACTGCTGCCCCGTGCGCGAATTAGAACGCCAACTCCAAGAGTCTCATAACTTTAAAGTTTACTATCACACCTTAGAGTTTTTCGGATTGTGCGATCGCTGCCATAACCCTTCATTAGGGTAAGAGTGAATAGAATATTGAATGGCACAGAAATCAATAAACCCTAAATCGCCTGTAGAGACGTTGTATACAACGTCTCTACTACTCAATATTAAAGTCGAATTTTTCTAGCCATTAATACGGCTTCTGACCGACAAAATTTCCCGGCGGATTGTAATTACAAACCCAGATTTCTCTATTACTGTCTCGGGCTATCCCGCAGCCAACTTCCGTTGTCTTGCGCCAAACCACTTGCGTATAGTGACCGCACATTTTACCCGGAGCGCAACTATTTCTAGCATAGTTATAATCGCGCACCTCGTTACCCCACATATCCACCACGCGGGCGGGACTCAATTGCTGCCCGCTAGCAGAAGCGAGATTTTCGCCATAGCGCCCGTCGGGACGATGCTCGAACTTATCTTCTGCAAGCAGTTTATTAGCCCACTCTTGGGCATAAGCAGCCAGTTCTGGGGACCAACGCAGCGGCGGAACCTTAACTTTCGCACGCCATTGGTTGTGAGCGGATACCATTTGGTCGATTCCCGCCTGCGAAGACAAATCGTAGACATTAGTGGAAACGCCCGCACTTTGGGCTTGGGCGAGAGTGCGGATGCGATCGCGCCCAACCCCCGACTCCGTGCTATTATCCCCGACATACTGAACTTTGTAGCGCTCGCCCGTATCGCTGCGCCAACTCCATCCCATCAGAATCGCTTCGAGCCATTGACCGTTTTTCTGCACGTAAACGGGTTTGCCATCGAGGGGAATGGAAGGTTGAGACATAGCAGTAACGCGAGGGGTAGACGATGTAGGAGTACGCCGAACGGGAATTGCATCGAGTTGGGGCGCGCAGGCAGCCACCAACGCACTTGCTAAGATTGCTTCAAACCAGCGTAATTTAGACATCATATTAAATTATGAATGATGAATGATGAATGATGAATGATGAATGGTGAATGGTGAATGGTGAATGGTGAATGGTGAATGGTGAATGATGAATGATGAATGATGAATGGTGAATGGTGAATCACGAATCACGAACTACGAATTACGAATTACGAACTACGAATTACGAACTACGAATTACGAATTACGAATTACGAACTACGAATTACGAATTACGAACTACGAATTACGAACTACGAATTACGAATTACGAATTACGAATTACGAACTATGAATTACAAAACCGGGCTGTTCCGAAAAACCCGGTTTTTACTACTCTACTACACCTTCCGTTTTCTCCTCGCCGCTGCGCCCACAACACCCAAAGTCAGCAATCCTAACGCCGAACTGGGTTCGGGAACCGTTTCTACCGTAAAGGAACGATAAGTTATGCCCCCATCGCCATCAGAAACGCGCAGAGTGACAGTATGAATGCCCTTATCCGCAAACGACCACTGTCCCGATTGACCCGTAAAATCATCAAACAAACCCTTACCACTGAAATCCCAATCAAAGGCAAGCAAATCATTAATACCGGGATCGGTTGCCAATCCCGAAAAATCGAATAACTGCTTGCGTCTCAGTCGCAAATTATCGGTAATTTGAGTAATCGTCGGGGCAACATTGAGAATATTGACATTGAAGCCATTATAAGCATAGCCGCCATCGCCGTCATCCACCTGCAATCCCAATCGGTAGTTACCTTGATTGCCAAAAGTATACTGTCCCGATTGCCCGGTGAAATTATCGTAAACGCCATCCTGGTTCAAATCCCAACGATAGGTCAATTGGTCGTAGATGCCCGGATCCGTTGCTGTCGCCCCAAAACCAAACCAACTCCCTTCATCGATTGTCAAATCTTGGGTAATTTGGGTAATCGTCGGCGCAACGTTACGAACGTTGACATTAAAGCCATTGTAAGCATAACCCCCATCGCCATCATCGACCTGCAAGTTCAGGCGGTAGTTACCTTGATTGGCAAAAGTATGCTGTCCCGACTGCCCGATGAAATTATCGTAAACGCCATCTTGATTTAAATCCCAACGATAGGTCAATTGGTCGTAAATGCCAGGATCGGTTGCTGTCGCCCCAAAACCGAACCAATTACCTTCATCGATCGCTAAATCTGGGGTAATTTGGGTAATCGTCGGCGCAACGTTGAGAACCGTGATGCTTGAGGTTGCCGCATTGCTCCAAAGACCGCTAGGATCGTGAACTTGTCCGGTGTAAGTCCAAACGCCCTCATCGTAGAACGGGCCGAGGTTCGTACTCTGCCAGCGCGTCCCGCTTGTATTGCCAGCAGTTCCGATATAACCGCCATTGAGGTAAAAATGAAGCGGGTCTGCGTTACCATCCACTGCCGCCAGCGAGATGGAAGCGCCTTGCCCTTCATAAATGACGCTGGCAGACGGATAAATCCCGATCAGCGTCGGCGCAACCGGGGGCGGTGGCGGCGGTGCAGGCGGTGCAGGCGGCGGCGGAACGGGATCTCGAGACCTGACCGGATCCCACCCCGTACCGTTATCCGCATCGGCTAAGAAACCGAGATAGCCTTGGAAGGCGCTATCCCAAAACAGCGATAATCGCCCGAATAAATCGCCGCGCGAGATATCGATGGGAACCGAGTAATCGTAGCGACTCGGCCCGCGTCCGCCGACGACTTGAAAGGGCCAACCTTCTGCCGAACCGGGCGTTTGTCGGGAATCGTAGATACCGGGAACGATATCAAATAGAGTGTTACCGGGAATGGCATCGATAATCAACGCTGCCACGCCACTGCCGTACCAAGCATTAAAATTCCAGGGGTTGCCATAGGATCCGTAGGTATTCCCCGATTGGGTCAGCGACCAACCATTTCCCGAAGCGCCACCGGAAACGCCGCCCGTGCGTCCCCAGATTGCACTCTGGGAGGTTCCATCAAAAAAATTGACGGTAATGTTCATCCCAGCCATATCCGCGCCTGTGGTGACATAGCCGGATAGAGTGGTGGCGCGAGTGGGGGATAAGGGGAGGGCGAAGCTAAGGGCTGCTGTTCCAAGCAGTAAAGAAGATGAATATTTCCACAAGTCGTTCATGGGATCTGAAGTTCTAATTGTTTTCACTAACAATGGGAGTTTAACGATCCAAGGTCGCTTGGCTGATTTCAGCAATCATGTGAGTTTCTCTAAGTTTTTTTTGAGGTTTAATCCGGAAAGAGAGTTCGCCGGCCTGAAAAAAACTGAAAATGCCCCTCCCTGCACCCGTAGCGATCGCAAAGCACTTCGGAATATTATTGCTAAATTTCCGTAAAGAAGTACAACGGGAAAAGACGGGAATGAGGCGATGAATGTTCCGTCGCGGGTTTGACGTGGATTTATAGAAGAAAATCAAAAACCCGGCTTGCATGGGGCAGCACTCGAGGGGATTCGAGCTTTGCGGCAACACAAACCGGGTTGTTTGATGGAGTTAAATTAAACGGGAGTTCGAGGGAGCTTGAAACTGGATTCTTTTGTAAATAGAACGCCTTTTTCTTGAATTTAAAGGCTCAAATTTCGAGTTTTCCTCCCAACTCGCACGAACTAAGCGATCGCTCTAAGCATCATCCAAAGCAACGATTCCAGGCAGTTTTTTGCCTTCGAGCAATTCTAAGCTCGCGCCGCCGCCGGTGGAAATATGGCTCATTTGCTCGGCTACGCCGACTTTTTCGACCGCAGCCACGGAGTCGCCACCGCCGATGATCGTAATCGTTCCTTTCGGGGTAAGCTCGGCTAAGGTATGCGCGATCGCTTCGGTTCCGACAGCAAACTTATCGAACTCGAACACGCCCATCGGACCGTTCCAGATGACGCATTTGCAGTCTGCCAGGGCATCTTGGAAGGTTTTCACCGAGTCGGGGCCGATATCCAAGCCCATCCAGCCGTCGGGAATTTCTTCGATGCTTACGGTCTGCGAGTTCGCATCAGGGGCAAAGTTATCAGCCACGACAACATCCGTCGGCAACAGGAAAGCTACGCCTTTTTCCTTCGCTTTCGCTTCTAAGGATTTAGCAAGTTCCAGTTTGTCTTCTTCAACTAAAGATTTACCGACATTGAGACCGCGCGCTTTATAAAACGTAAAGATCATGCCGCCGCCCAGCAGGAGCTTATCGCACTTATCGAGCAGCGTTTCGATCACCCCAATTTTGCTCGAAACCTTAGAACCGCCGACAATGGCAGCCAAAGGACGTTGGGGATTGTCTACGGCGTTTTGGAGGTAGTTAAGTTCTTTTTCGATTAAGTAACCCGCTACGCAAGGACTTAAGGATTTGGTTACACCTTCAGTAGAAGCGTGAGCGCGGTGGGCCGTTCCGAAGGCATCGTTAACGTAGACATCAGCATTAGCCGCCAATTGCTTGGCAAATTCAGGATCGTTTGCTTCTTCTCCGTCGTAGAAACGCACGTTTTCCAACATGGCGACTTGACCGTTTTCAAGGCTATCGACAACGGAAGATGCTTTTTCGCCAACGCAGTCTTCGCACATTTTGACTTCTTGACCGAGAAGTTCCGAAAGGCGCTGGGCAGTGGGTTTCAAGCTATATTTATCGTTGAATTGCCCTTTGGGACGACCGAAGTGGCTGGCGAGAACGACTTTTGCGCCCTTCTTAATTAAATCTTGAATCGTCGGCAGTGCAGCCCGAATCCGGGTATCATCCGTGATATTCCCCTGTTCGTCCAGCGGCACGTTAAAATCAACTCGAACTAAAACTTTTTTTCCAGATACGTCGCTTTCTGATAAATTGGCTAAAGTTTTCTTGGACACGGGATATAACCTCCTAATTGCGTCTTAAAGTCTTGTTTGAGAGAGTTCGATCGGCGTGCCGCTGTTTGCCAAGATGTATGCCGATCGCGACTAACTCTACTCGAGAACAATTCTCTCATGCCGATTGTACCGGAGCGCGCGTACCGAGGATCTTATAGATTATGTTTGAGACCGTTTTATTTGCTATCGATCGCAGTCAAGAATCCCGCCATGCTTTGGAAATTGCCGCCGACCTCGTGAAAAAATACGGCAGTCGCTTAGTGCTGCTGTCCGTCGTCGAACCCCCGCCCGCACCTGAAGAAGGCGGTGCGACCGATCCGATGAGTTCTGAGGAAGCCGTCGGAAAATTGCTCGAGGGGGCGAAAACCTGGTTGGTAGAGAAAGGGATTAATGCCGAAGCGATCGAGCGCCAGGGAATGCCTTCGTTTGCGATTTGCGATGTCGCGGACGAATTAGATGCGGACTTGATTATTATGGGTTCGAGGGGTACGGGTTTGACCGCAGAAGGTGCGGCAGAAAGCGTTACCAATCGCACGATCGCGCTCTCGCCCTGTCCGGTTTTGGTTGTCCCCTAACCCGAGTAAGGAACCAAACCTTGGTTGAGATGGCTGAGGCTCGCTACCGATAACTGAATAACCGATAACTAATTAACGCTCATGACGAATCCATTAACACCCGAACCCCCTCCCCCCCAACATCGCCGTCGAGATGATGAGTGGATTGCAGCGATTGTTGCTTTTAGCGCGATCGCAGCCCTTCTCTTTTGGATTTTAGGTGACAAAGAGAGCCAATGGGGTCTTAAGGGCTTGTCTGGTCTATTCGCACCTGCGAGCGCCCCAGTAGCGCCCTCATCGCCATCTCCTATCGTTTCAGGAACGCCCGCCCCCACCGTACAACCGCTACTCCCGCGTTTATTGGGACGCGAAACCGTCCCGACTCCCGACAGCACAACGGTTGTTGTACCCTCTCCGAGTGTGACACCCACTCCCCTTGTCCCCGTTCCTGTTGCGCCCGCTCGAGTGGAATCCAAAACAACCAGCACGGGAATTCAATTTAAGGACGTTCCCCCCAATCATTGGGCGCACGATGCGATTATCGCGCTCGCCGAACGCGGAATCGTTGCGGGTTTTACTGACGGAACCTTTCGCCCAGAGCGCCCGATTACGCGCGCCGAGTTTGCCGCGATCGTTCGCGACGTTTTGCCGGATAATACTCGTCGCCCAGCCATTCAATTCAAAGATATCGAACCGGGGTTTTGGGCGGCTCCCGATATCGATCTCGCGGTTGAAAAAGGTTTCATGAAGGGTTATCCCGGACAAATCTTCAAGCCCGCCCAGCAAATCCCCCGCCTGGAAGCCCTAGTTGCCTTGAGTGCGGGTTTGGATCTTCAGCCGCCCCCCAATCCCAAACAGGTGTTGGAGAAATATCCCGATCGCGATAAACTTCCCGCTTGGGCGACAAACAGTGTTGCTTCGGCTAGCATTGCCGAGTTAGTTGTTAACCCACCCGATAAGGCGCAACTACTCGAACCCCAGCGTCCGGCAACGCGCGCGGATGTTGCAGCGATGCTCTACCAAGTCGTCGAGCGATCGCCCGCAAAATAGCCCGGTTCTTGGATAATTGATAAGGGACAATGGATGAATGGCACTTACTTAAGACTGGTGGGCGCTGCCCACCCTACAAAATTATCTGTAGAGACGTTGTATACAACGTCTCTACAGGCGATTTTTGAACTCTTATTTCAGCGCCATTCGTCCATTGTCCATTATCAATTATCAATTATCCCGACCCTACATACTAATGCGATAGTGAGCGAGGAGCTTGACAATTTCCAGAAGTTCCCGATCTTGCTCTTTATGGCTCCTATCTTGAATAAAACTTCCCCTCTCTCCGCCCTCTTTGCCTTGCTCGTTTACCAAGGCTTCCTCGTACTTTTTCCGAAACGATTGCTCGATTTCTATTTTGTTAGTTTCTAAAGGAAGATCGATGCCGATTAAGAAGAAATTTTCTTCGCTATAACCCATCGTTCGGATGTGCAGTTGCCCGTTAAAATCTTGTTGCAGTTGCTTGAAAGCAATCATAAAAGCCGACCAATCAATATGCTCTTGAAAGGTGAGGTTTAGCGTTTCTTTACATCTTTGAAAAAGACTCGCAAATTGACCGCTCGCAAACGTTTCGTAAGGATTAGAAGGACGGCGTTCTTTTTGGTTTTCTTCTAGATAAATATAGTCGCAGATAACATTCTTTAAATTCGTACTGGAGTCAATGTACCAGTTTTGGATGCAAACACCGCTTAAAATTGCACCTTCAAAATTTGTCGAGAGCGCTCTAACTTTTGTGAGGGAAACGCCACTGAGATCGGCACTCTTGAAATCCGCATTGCAGAGGTTAGCTCGGCTCAAATCGGCGCGGTACAAATAGGCTCGACTCAGCGTACTCCCTCTCAAGTCTGTCTGACAGAGATCGACCTCAGTCAGGTCTGCGCCTTGTAAATTTGCTCCCCGTAAATCTGCCCCTTTCAAGTTCGCTCGGGTTAAATCTGCACCTCGCAAATCTGCACCTCGCAAATCTGCCTTAGTGAAGTCACTGTCGATCGCATTAATCCCCCAAAGGTTGGCAAAATGGAGATTAGCTCGAATTAAGTTAGCGCGCTTGAGATCGGCACCACTGAGGTTAGCACGGCTAAAATTTATACCCCAGAGTTGGCTCCCTGCTAAATTCCCTTGGCGCAAATCCGCTCCGCCGAAATCAGCTTCGTGTAAATCGGCTCGACTTAGATTCGCTTCGCGAAAGCTGACGGCTCTAAAATCCCGATGTCCGGCAGCATAACGAAGCAGAAGCTTACTAGCATTCATTGCGAGTATCTTGAATCTTTGAGGAAAGACATCTAGCTCTATTGTTGCAAAGAGAATTCTACCTTGACGGAAAATCTTTGACAACGATACAAACTGTTACGATATTTAAATCCTTTGAAGGCTTGTCCGGAACTACTGATAAAAGAGTCAGTCTGTAGTTTAGGAGATTTTTAAATCGAACAACTTATGGTAATGCGTAAAAAAATTTCCCAAAAGAAAATTTGGAGCATGGGTTTACTGGCTGTCTTATTTTCAATCGCGATCGCGTTTTTCCCCCAATTTACGGCGATTTCCCAAACCGGCGCGCAGGCAGAAATTTTAGTTCGCGATCGCGGCGGCATTCTCAGCAATCGAGCCAGCTTCGATCGCGTTCAGTATGTCGGTCAATGCTCGGGTGTAACCTACGTTCCGGGAGAACTCCGCGCGCAATTTGTCTCGGCGACAACGCCCCCCGCACCGGGACTACGAGCGCTTTTGCGGAACGCAACGCGAGGAATCGGGGGCGATACGCTGCCGTTTACCGATCGCGAGTACGACGAAGGGCGCTATTCAGAAGGATTCGACCTTAAAATCGACTACGAACACAATCAGCGAAATTTCTCAGTCATTACTGGAACCAATGAAATTGAATACGAAATTAAACAAGGGAATAACAACGTCCTTGAAAGCGGTAAGATTACCTTAGAAGTTTCGGTGAACGATCGCGGGTTTATCCAACGCGATGCCGTGTGTAGCGAAGATTGGAAATGCACCGACGAAACCCGTGGCGATCGCAAAGATCGCATCTGTCGTCCCTTTAATAGCTGTTCTTGTCCGTCATAGTCAATCTTTGACTAGTTGACAGTTGAGAAGGCGGTCTTTGGATTCAACCGTAATTGACAATTCTACGCTGACAATTGATAATAAGTCTTTGGATTCAATCGTAATTGACAGTTATCCACTGACAATTGATAATAAGTCTTTGGATTCAATCGTTATCCATTGTCCATTATCAATTATCAATTATTCCTTGTCCATTATCCATTATCCCTTGTCCATTATTAATTGTCTGCTGATTACGGGCGGTGCGGGATTCATCGGTTCTAACTTCGTGCGCCATTGGTGTAAAACTCACCCGAGCGATCGCGTCGTCGTTCTCGATGCGCTTACCTACGCCGGAAACCGTCAAAATCTCGCTGAAGTAGAGGGAGGCGAGAACTTTCGCTTTGTTCGCGGTAATATTTGCGATCGCGCCCTAGTCGATACCCTTCTCCAAGAAGAACGCATCGATACCCTCGTCCACTTCGCCGCCGAATCCCACGTCGATCGCTCCATTATAGCCCCCGATGCTTTCATTCAAACCAACCTCATCGGCACTTATACCCTGCTCGAAGCCTTTCGCAACCACTACAAAACCCTTTCTCCAACCGCTCGATTTATCCACGTCTCCACCGATGAAGTTTTCGGCAGTTTAAACCCCGAAGATCCCCCATTTAACGAAAGTACGCCTTACGCGCCTAATAGTCCTTATTCCGCTTCTAAAGCAGGCAGCGATCACCTCGCCCGCGCCTACTTTCACACCTACCAACTCCCGGTTATTATTACCAATTGTTCTAATAATTACGGCCCCTATCACTTCCCCGAAAAACTCATTCCCCTAATCTGCGTTAACATTTTGCAAGGGAAACCATTACCCGTTTATGGAGACGGTCAAAACGTGCGCGATTGGCTTTATGTTTGGGATCATTGTCGCGCGATCGAAGCAGTAATTAATCGGGGAAATCCCGGCGAAACTTATGCGATCGGCGGCAATAATCAAGTCAAAAATATCGATTTAGTCAAAACATTGTGTGCGTTGATGGACGAACTCGCCCCCGATTTGCCCGTGCATCCTTCCGAGCAACTCATTGAGTTTGTTAAAGATCGTCCCGGCCACGATCGCCGCTACGCGATTGATAGCAGCAAACTTCAACAGGAATTGGGTTGGAGTCCTTCGGTAACATTTGAAGAAGGATTGCGAAAAACAGTGCAATGGTATCTGGAACGGCGCGATTGGTGGGAACCGTTACTCGCTAGGCGTTCAATCTCCTAGAGTGCCGGTCAACTACTCAGTCACGGGCAACATTACGCGGGTGGGTGCCGACTTTATGTCCTTTTTTTAGGTTCAATCCCAGAAACGGCAATGCCCACCCGAAACATCCGTTAAAATCGCGCGGTTGATGGCTGCGATCGCGCGGTCGGGGTTCTTCGAGTACCATTCTCGCTCGATCCGGATACTTACTCGACAAACTTGTTAAGATCTAAAGATTGCATTTTAAAATTTTAGGAGGAGAGCTATGAAATTTGAGAATAGTAGCCAGAAACAGCGCACCTCAACTGATGCGATTAAGCAATTCTTTTTGGGTCTTGCATTTGGACTGCTGTTTCTGCTCGTTCCATTGTCCTACATCTCGATATCAGCGATGGAGTTGAACTTGTTAGATGTTGTTGTCTTAGCGGCACTCGTTTTGTCTTGTGGAATACTAGCGGCAGCTTTTGGAAACAAGTTTTTAAGCCCGTTGATAAAATTCCTGGAATCTGTTCCCCCTATTGGTTGAATTAATGGCAGTTTAAACTCCGAATATCCCCCATTTAACAAACAGTACGCCTTACGCACCTAATCGTCTTTATGCAATGCCATCATTGTTGGTAACAGCAATGTCAAAGTGCAACACTTCTTCGCGAACGCCTAATTTTGTATAGAGCGCGATCGCGGGATCGTCCCCTAAATCTGCCTGCACGAAGATAACATAAGCTCCCCGCGCGGCTGCAATTTTTCTTAGCTCTTGAATCAACGCTGTGGCAATCCCCTCGCGCCGATGTTCTTCTGCGACGGCTAGATCGTAAATGTAAATTTCACTGCGTTCTTGCTCGAACTTCTTCAGTTCGTAGGCGGCAATCCCACCGACTACCGAGTTATTCTTTAAAGCTACAAGGGCAATAAAGTAATCGCTCTCAAGCAGGCGCTCGAAATAAGCTTGACTCGGGCGATTCGATGTATAGGTTTCAATCTCATTAAATACCCGACCGAATAGCGTCATCATTGATTCCATTAGCGCCAGATCTTTGGATGTCAGCCGGTGAATTGCGATGTTAGTCAACATAATCCTCTTCTGTCACTTTGCGAAGTAACCCAGACCCAGAGCAGGTTTCAGCGATTCCTCTTCGGGAGTTTTTTCTAATATAGCCGTAGCCACTGAAATTACGAATTACGAATTACGAATTACGAATTAGCTAAGCCGGATAATTGCTCAATACACTGGTAAAAATATAGTGCAACTGCCCTTTACAAGGTTGTAGGGAAGGAATTAGCGAGCGACTGCTAAAGAAACAGCGAGGCAGGTTATCAAAGCTCGCTAAACTGCCAAACGAGGCTCTGTGAAGACTTGCTATTTTCTGAGTTTTATTGCTTGACTTTTCCGATGCAATATGCCGTTGTCCGTTTGCCAGCACTTGCAGCCAAGGATCGAGGGTTGAGGGCAATTTAGTCGTCAAGCGCAGGGGTAATTTAGTAGTAGAGAGAGATTGCACGTAGTCGGAAGTGAGGAAGGGGCGATAGCGATCGGCTTCGGGGGTGAGTTGGCTGACAAAGGCTAATGCAACGCCGCGAATCAGTTGTCGGACGGGTTCGGATTCCGGTCCCATCACTTCCCGCACGAGGGTGCTTTGCCCGACCATGCTATTCTGATTGCCAATATCGGTAACGCTCATGTGAGTTGCTCCGATCGCGGCAATTAAATATTTTTCCCCGGGCAGGCGATCGAACGGGCGCAATTGGTGGTCGATGGGCGGCGTAATTGCATCTTCGCTGCTGCTTAAAATCAGCGTCGGCACTTCCACCTTCTCCAATCCTTTACTGCCAAAAAGCTTGCCGATCGCGGGATTGAGGGCAATAATCCGCACAACCCTCGAATCTCGCAACCGCAAATTTCGTTCTGGCAGTTTGACGGCGGCGCATTGCAGCCAATCGGCGGGAGAACGCCCCAGGGGAGATAAGTTTTGGCAGAAGTCGCGCAATTCGTCAGTGTTCAATTCTGCCCCGGCGAGGGCTAAAGCCGTGTAACCGCCGAGGGAATGACCGATGACGACGGTTTCTCGGGCGTTTAATTTGCCGCCGAGTTCGCCGCCATCGGTGTTGAGGCGTTCGAGTGCGTCGAGGAGGAAACTAATATCTTTGGGGCGATCGACGAATTCCGAGCCAGCGAGGAGGTCGCTCGGATTATTAAGATTGAAAGAAATTTCGGCAATATTGCGAATATTGCTGCCGGGATGGTCGAGGGTGGCGACGGTGAAGCCGTAGGAGGCGAGGTGGTAAGCGAGGTAGTTGAGAAAGTTGCGATCGGCGGCGAACCCGTGGGAAAAGACGATTAGGGGGCCGCGCGTTTCAGAAGCGTAGTAGAGATCGACAGGAATTTCTCGCTTGCGATCGCGATCGTAAAATACCAGCGATCGCTGCTGCACTTGCTGCGTTCCATCGCTTCTGGGGTCAAAATCGGGCAAAGGCTGCAAACTGCGCGATCGCGTCACGCTTAATTCGCGTTCCAACATCGGCGAAAGCATCTGACTTTGTAAGTTAGAAGCATTCAGTTGTAGGATAATCCCCACCGCCGCAGACGCATCAACCGTCAAATTCTCCTGGGGATAGGCGCGCAAGAAACTCAGCACGCTCAAACCATTTGCCTGTCTCAGCGTCAAATAAAGCGCCGCTCGCAACTGTTCGATACTACTATCGGGTAAAGCACGCCGCAGTTGTTCGAGCAGTTTTTTTCCGTCCGGTTTAGCTAGCAATTGATTGAGAAACGTATCGGCAACGCTCGGATCGACTTGCAAGCGCTGTCCGAGCAGTTCTCGAACTTGCGGCGAGAGCAAGGGGCGATAAAATTGCAAGGACGATCGCAATTCTCCCGTTTCTGCGTAATATTCTAAATCTTCAACTTCTACGGTTTGTTGAAGGGGTCCGACGCGCAGCGTTACTCGTTCTGCGGCAATAACCGCCCCCGCGCTACAAACTGGGAGTGCTAACGCCACAGCAAACAGACGACCTAATAGCCTTTGCCGCCTCCCTGTCGCCCTTTGGGTTGATATTTTCCAGGTCGGCATTGTGAATTTAGAATGTTGCATTTTTAATTCCTAATGCAGATTCCCCTCCAAACGGTTCAGGGGCCAAAATCTTACCACTGCTTTACCGATAATATTCCCTTCTGGGACAAAGCCCCAAACGTGAGAATCGCAGCTTTGATTGCGATTGTCGCCGAGGACGAGGTAAGAACCTTGGGGAACGGTGACGGATGGAAGGGGGTAATTCGGTGCGTCTTTGATGTAGTTTTCGTTGAGGGTTTTGCCATTGACGAGAACTTTACCATCTTTAACTTCGACACTTTCGCCCGGAAGTCCGATTACGCGCTTGATATAGGCATCTTTGATGGGGAGGGGCTGGTTGGGGCTGCAAATAATCGCTTCGTTGGGAGGATGAAAAACGACGATATCGCCGCGAGTTGGTTTGGTGAAGTGATAGCTAATTTTCTCGACAATCAAGCGATCGTTGATTTCGAGGGTGGGCAACATTGATTCTGAAGGGATGTAACGCGCTTCGGCAATGAAGGTGCGGATGCCAAAAGCGAGGAAGAGACTCAAGCCAACGGTTTTAACGGCTTCAATCCAACCATTTTGGGGCTGCGGTTCTTTTTCCATACGCGCTCTAAACTTTTGGGATTCTTTTGTTTTCTTAGACTAACAATTTTGCGAACAAGTTGCTTGGTTATTATTGCGTCTACCCATTCCCCTTTACCAGTCATCAGTCATTACTCACCCCTCATATAAAATTCGGTTGAATGACCTAAGTTAGGGGTGAGGGGGTGAGGGGGTGACGGGGGGACGGGGTGACGAGGGGACGGGGGACGGGGGGACGGGGGGACGGGGTGACGAGGGGACGGGGTGACGGGGTGACGGGGACAAAGAGAAAGATTTGTGGGATATCTAGATGAGATAGTTTGAGTTTAATATCCCGATCCGTTATCCATTATCCATTATCCATTATCCATTAATCGCCGTTCGCTGCCAGATTGCTTGACCGCTTTGAGGCTCGAAAAGGTGAATTTTATCTAAATTTACTGAAAACCAAATGGTTTCGCCCATTTTGACCTCTGCATCGGGAGGAAGGCGGACTTGTAGCGGACAGGTGCGATCTTCGACGAGGTGGGCGGCGACGTAGGTATCGTTTCCGAGGGCTTCGATGCGATCGACAATTGCACAGATATTTTTGGGGGCGGCGGGACTGAGGGCGAGGTGTTCGGGGCGCAGTCCGAGTAGGAGAGAACGTCCGTCGTAAGGTTCTAAATAGTCGAACCAGAGGGCGGGGACGGTGAGGCGGAATTGGGGATGGACGAGAAGAAGCGGTGCTTTGACTTGGACGGGGAGGAAGTTCATCGGCGGCGAACCGATGAATTCGGCGACGAAGCGGTTGGCGGGGCGGTTGTAGAGTTCGAGGGGTTTGGCGACTTGTTGAATTTCGCCTTGGTTCATGACGGCGATGCGATCGCCCATTGTCATGGCTTCGGTTTGATCGTGGGTGACGTAGATGGTTGTGGTGCCGAGTTGGCGTTGCAGTTGGACGATTTGGCTGCGGGTTTCGGCGCGCAGTTTGGCATCGAGGTTGGAGAGGGGTTCGTCCATTAAGAAGACTTGGGGGTTGCGCGCGATCGCGCGTCCTAATGCGACGCGCTGTTTTTGCCCGCCGGAGAGTTGCTTGGGGTAGCGCCGCAGCAGGGGTTCGATTTGCAGGAGTTTGGCGACGCTGCGGACTTGTTGCGCGATCGCGGTTTCTTTGTCCGTGGCGACTCGCAGACTTCTCAGCGCGCCCTGTTTAACATCGTCCCACAGTTTCTTGCCCCACGCGATCGCGCGTTCTTTCGCATCGGCGGAGATCTCTTCATTGGCGACATTTTCTTCGCCGTACATCCGCCGCAACCCGAAGGCGATGTTATCGTACACCGTTAAATGGGGGTAGAGGGCGTAACTTTGGAACACCATTGCAATATTGCGTTCTTTGGGCGGGAGGGCGTTGACAAGGCGATCGCCAACGTAAATATTACCGCCGGTGAGTTCTTCCAATCCCGCGATCGATCGCAGCAGCGTACTTTTACCGCATCCCGACGGCCCCACTAACACCATGAATTCTCCATCTTCTATCGTTAAGTTGATGGAGCGCAAAACGCTCGTTGAATTCGCTTGACTCTTAGAACCATCTGCGGTACTGGAGGGGGCTTCTCCTCGGCGAGCGGGATAGCTTTTGTAGATTTTATCGAGAACGACCTTAGCCACAATTGTTGAGGTGACGGGGGAGAGTGTCCATCCATTATATCTTTAGGGCGATCTCGTTCCTCAATCGCTTTGGGATTGACTACAGATCTTCCTGAGTCGCGGGGGAAAACAGGGCGGAATTGGTAAGCGGGATAACTGGAGATTGAAAAATCGGAATTTCCAAGACAAATTCTGTTCCTTCTCCTTCAATGGAATTACAACTCAAACTTCCTTGGTGCATCTGGGTTGCGATTTGATAGCTGATTGCTAAACCTAATCCCGTTCCTTGACCGATAGGTTTGGTCGTAAAGAAAGGATTGAAAATTTGAGGGAGAATAGTTTTTTTGATTCCCGTACCGTTATCGCGAATGCGAATCTTAACGCGATCGGATGCTTCTCGCTCGGTGTGAATCCAAATACATCTCACCGTGCAAGCGCTTCCATTCAAGGTTTCTTCTAGCTTGACATCGAGCAAGGCATCAATCGCATTATTGAGCAAGTTAAAAAAGACTTGATTCAGATGACTCGGATAGCATTCAATTAACGGGATATCGCCGTATTTCTTGATAAGTTTAATGCCGCGTTTAGTGCCTTCCTTTTTCAGTCGGTACTGGATAATTGAAAGCGTACTCTCTATTCCTTCATGAATATTAACTTCTTTCAGTTTCGCTTCATCCAGTCTTGAAAATGTCCGCAACGAACGAACAATATTTGAAAGTCGCTGAGATCCCAACTCCATCGATCTGATAATTTTATTTGAATCTTCAATCAAATAATTTAATTCAATTGCTTCGAGATAATTTTTAATCGTCAGACTAGCATCAGGAAATTCTGCTTGATAAAGTTTTATTAACTCTATTAGATCTTTTAAATAATTACTAAGATAAGAAAGATTCCCTTCGATAAAGTTGACCGGATTATTGATTTCATGCGCGATTCCGGCAACTAATTGTCCGAGACCGGACATTTTCTCTGTTTGAATTAACTTGATTTGAGCTAGTTTGAGATCGGTGAGGGCTTTTCTTAACTGTTCGTTATTGCGCTGAAGCTCTGACTCAGCTTGTTTGCGCCGCTGCAATTCTTTACCGAGTTCTTCGCCTAATTGTTCGATTTGTTGATTGAGTACGGTAAAATCATTAATTGCAACCTCTTTGCTTTGAAATCGAAGCAAATTAAGGGCAGGACTATTTTCGGTTTGTGGCTGAACGACTGCACCTTCAACACGGTAAGCAACTTCTTTTCCGTCCGATCTTAAAAAAGTCAGAGAACCGATCGTAAAACTACTGCTCTGAGAACACAATTTTAAGTAAGCAAGCACTTCTTCAGGCGTTTCTCGCACAAAGTCGAGTAAGTTCTTGCCAATGATCTGTTTGCGTTTACAGTTGAAAACTGTTGTAATTGCTTGATTTGCTGCTTGGATCTCTCCTCGATTCGTAAGCAATAGGAAGGGTTCTTTAAAAGCACGGAATAATTGAGAAAATCCAGCAATTGTCATTGCTCCTTAACAGCTACTTATGTTTTAAAGTATTCTCTGCCGACAATATCCTCGGTTTCGTCATTCAATTTCAAGTACACGACGACGCGGCAACCTGCATAACCTAAAGCAATGGTTTCTTGTAGTTCAACTTTAGCATATCCTAAATTTTCGGCTGCAATCAGACCAAAAACATTGGAAGTCATCATGCACATTGAAGGCCGCTCTGAAACTTTTTCGCCAAAAGGACAGGCGCGATTGCCCAAAATGATTTTATCTTCGTCAGCTTCAATAATATAAAAATCCCCTTTAATCCGACGCTTGAGATCGACGAGGGCTTCAGCAACTTGCTGAACTGAAAGAGTTTTAACTTTCAGTGCGTCGCGATATTCTGTATTGATTTGACCGCCGATTCTTTGACCGACAATGCTAATAAAACCAGAGGCTTCTTCTACCCCAACTGTTTCTTGTAGCGTCCCCGAAAGCTCGCGAATTAAGGTTCGTAAAAATATGTCTCGTTCTAAGGGGATTTCTAAAGCTTCTAAAGAGGATTCACTCATTATTTTCCCTACCTTTTAGTCCGCGCAACTTAATAATGATTAGACTAAGACATGGCTACTTAGTTATGGAGCTATAAGTGACTAGCGTTCCATGACTCAAGTCGATCCGATCGGATCTTTGCAGGGTATAGCAATATCTAAATTTAATCATTACACATCCTAATTAGAATTATAGTCGTCACAAAACCAATTGTAAACGATCTAAGAAAATATACTTATTTTTGACGCGAGGATCGTTCGCGCGTTGTCAAATTGCTTTTAGATTAGCCTCAGTTTCACTCGAATGTGTATGAAAGAGTGCTTGCTGCTGCCCAGTAAATTTGTGGAGTTGTGCCACGCTCGAATTATCGGGGTTCTGGTCGATCTGAGCCATCGTTTATTTTATCTATTTAGAGAGAAAAAATTGCTCGCTCGTCCGCTCGAACCTCCTGCACGCGCTGCATCATGGGCTGAAGCTTCGCTAGCCGATGATAGGCTGCCTTGAATGCCGATCGCGATCGCTAATTATTCTCATTAACGAGTAATTTCACAAAATTGATAACAAATTTAGGAGAATAGCACGACAGTTGCGCCTAAGCAATGGCATCATCTAATGCCTGAAAAATTGCCTTTAAATTCACTTTTAGATAACCGACGGCTGCGGGAGAGCGCCCGTCTAACAAAAGGATCAACGGGGAAAGTTGTTCTTTAAGCTTGCTTTTACCGCAGCCTAATTTGGCTTGCAAGCCTTCAATCAGTCTCGAGAAAACACGCGAAGGCGGAATTTTAGGAGCGCGCTCAGTTCGATGCAGAATGGGAGTATGACTATCGAGCAATTCGAGCGGTTCTAAGGTTCGCTCGGCGATCGCGCTTTGAAGCTCTGCTACGCTACCTTCAACAAACTTTTCGATCGCGTACTTCATCACCAGCGGTTGCAGTGTAAAAGCAATTTCGCCCTCATGGGTTATTTTATCGATTAAGGATCGCCGCTCCAAGGCTGCAAGAATTTCTAAAATCTGCGATCGCGACAGGGGAAAGACAAGGTATTCGCTCAATTGCTCCAAAGAGAGCGGTTCTGGATCGAGAGCGAGCCAAAATAAGATCGTTGTCTCGGCTTTCGAGAGGCGATCGAGATGTTGCGCGAGCAGTCCCCGCAAGCGATCGCCTAACACCAAAGTATTTTGATGCAAAAACTTAGCAATATTGCCATTAAATAATTCTTGAATGGTTGTCGAAATCGTCTTTAAAGCTAAAGGATTTCCCCCATAAAAATGGCTCAACATCTTCAATTCATTTTCAGTTGCCGAAAGCCCTTTCGTCGCCAACAGATCGATCGCATCCTCCGACTTCAACCCGCTCAACTGCAACGAGCGAATCGGCAGCATTTGCCCCTCATACGCGACCACTTCGCCCGGTTTTTCGCGACTGGTTAGCAACAAACAACTCTGATGGCGATCGCTTCCCGCACGCTTCAAAAAGTCCCCATACCCCTCGCATCCCGCCGGAATTTCGCCACTCCGAGCGGGAAGAATCGCTTCGACTTCATCCAACACGATTAGGAAGCGATGGCGCTGTAAGAGCGCAATAACCTGCGTTATCGCTTGTTGCAGATTGTCGGTTGCCAGACGTTCTCGCCCTTGGGAAACAAATTGAATCAGTTCCTCAAAAATAGCTAAAGTCGGTGGAGTTCCGAGCAAAGAACGCCAAAAAACGCCTTCAAACCGTTCTCCGAAGCGTTCCACCGCCGTTACCGCTAGAGAAGTTTTGCCAATTCCGCCCAATCCTAGCAGGGTAATTAACTTGCAGCGATCGCCAATTATCCAGCGTTCCAGCTTTTGCAATTCTAAATCGCGCCCGTAAAAATAAGGTAAATCTGGCGCTTCTCCCCAGTCGATACGAGGGGAAAGGGGAGATTTCGGCGAGGCTAAATCTTTGATGTCTTCAGACGGAAGCGAAGTTGCGATCGCATCCCAATCCGATACGCCCACCGCTTGACAAATAGCAATAAAGTTCTCTCGCTGAATTGCAATCCCGCGCCAAAAGCGTTTCAGCGTCGCTTGCGTCGTGTAAGCGCTATCCCACCAAGCTGGAGTGCGGGTTTTCGTCCAACCCTTCCTGCGTCGGGCGCGATCGACAATTTCTAGCCCTTCCTTACAAGCTTTCAACGTATCGGCCATGCTTTCCCCAATCGCAATATCTCCTTTAACGATTCTTGCACAATCAACCGCCCTAAGACTAAACTAAGTCAACATAATTCGTAATTGATAATTCGTAGTTCGCAATTATTACCCCACGACGGTCGCCAGGGGATTGAATATCATTGCTCGGCATTTATCGACCTTTTGCTCCTTACAATTAGACCCGAACAATTCAACATTTCTCCTCATGACAAACCCTTCTCTTTACTTAGCCGTTACCGCCCACGGTTTCGGTCACGCCGTTCGCGCTGCTTCCGTCGCCGCAAGAATTCAAGAACTCGACCCAGAAATTCTACTCGTTTTAGTCACGCAAGCCCCGCGTTGGTTGCTCGAATCTTATATTCCCGGCGATTTTATTCAACGCGCGCGTGCTTTTGATGTTGGTGTCATTCAATCCGATAGCATCAATATGGACAAACAAGCAACGTTAGATAAACTCCGAGAAATTCGCACTAGGCAGCATTCAATTATTGCCGCAGAAGCCGATTATATTCGGACTAACAAAATAAACTTAGTGTTTGCTGATGTTCCTTTTCTTGCCGCTCCAATTGCTAAAGCAGCAGGCGTTCCTTGCTGGATGATGAGTAATTTTGGTTGGGATTTTATCTACCGCGATTGGGGCGGAGAATTTAACGAAATTGCCGATTGGATTTCTGAATGTTACCGTCAATGCGATCGCCTGTTCCGCTTGCCGCTCCACGAACCGATGAGCGCCTTTCCCCACATCACCGACATGGGATTGACGGGCGGAACGCCCCACTTCGACGAATCCGAACTGCGCGCAACCTTTCGCCTCCACGCACCGTCAGAAAAAATAGTTTTATTAACCTTTGGTGGGTTAGGATTGCAAGAAATTCCTTACAATAATATTAAGGACTTTTCGGACTGGCAATTTATCACGTTTGACGATCGCGCGCCAGATTTGCCGAATTTAATTAAAGTCTGCGATCGCGCTTACCGCCCCGTCGATTTTATGCCCTTGTGCGGGCGGATTGTTTCCAAACCCGGATATAGCACGTTTTCCGAAGCGCTGCGCCTCAACGCCTCCATCGTTTCGCTAACGCGCGAAGGGTTTGCCGAATCGCCCATCTTGCTCGAGGGGCTACAAAATTACGCCCGCCATCAAATCCTAAGTGCTGACGAATTTTTCCGAGGGGCTTGGGAATTCTTGCACGTTCCTCTCTCTCCCCCCCGCCAAACCACCCCTCTACCCACCGATGGAACAGATTCAATCGCTCGCGCTCTCATCGACTATTGCCGCAATTCTTCCCGAAACTAACGCCGTTCAACCCTTTCAAGCGATCGCCGAACCGCCAATACAGAGCAAAGCCGAAGAAACCAAAAAGCAGGAAGTTTGCCCGACGCTTGCCCTCGCTGCGGCGGATGTGCGCTCCGTTCTCGAGCAGCAGCGTCAAGAAAGTCACAACCTCACCACAAAACTTAATATTTTGTTTGTGGTGAATGGCGCGCTCTTGACGAGCTTAACGCTGTCGCGGCTGATGTTTGCCCAAAGTTGGTTTAGTTTGGGCGAAATTGTCGGTTTTTTAATTAATTTTTCGCTGCTGATTAATGCTTTTTTGCCCCGTCAAGTGGCTGTGAGTCCCAATTTAGGCGATCGCAAGTTTTTAGAGCATTATTTAACGCTAACGCCGGAGGAATATCATCTAAAAATGATGGTCAATCTCGTCCAAACTTACCAAATTAACAAGCAGCGCCTCGATGATGTGTCTCAATCCCTCACCTATTCCGCCTACGTCACTTGGACGGTAGCCCTTGTCATTATGCTACAAGTCATCTTTGCCTACTTGTTACCCGACTTTAAGACATATCTGTCTTTTTGAACTATGCTGAAAGGGAGCGCGCGCCCGAGGGGATCCGCGATGCGGATCGCTCGTTTCCCCTTTTTTCGAGGACGAGTTGAAGGTTTGTTCCATTTATGGTTATCTCTCTAAATCCGAGGAAATTTGTTCGCTTAACCCGCCAACGATCGATGATAAATCCTATCTCTACCCCTATACCGAGCGATTCTACCGTGGAGTTATCGCAGGAATCGCCAGAAGATTCCACCGATCCCGCCCAGAGTCGCTCGGAAGCGCGCGTTCCGGAGGAAAGAGAATTCGTGCTGCCCGAACCCGATCCAGAGCAGATTGCCGTCCTGACGAATAAACTCCCCGACACGCCGATTTTGCCTTGGAATCATTACGATTCGCCTTGGCGGGAAGAGGAAGAAGAACCGACGGAAGAGGTTTCGGTGGCTTCTGAGTTAGAGGCGGCGGAAAGCGAACCTCGGTTAGAAGATGGAGGGGATCTCGCGGAATAACCCCGCACGACTCGGCCCTTAATGACCCGCTTTTATCAAAAGATTGCTGGAACTGCCCATCCCCGATTCGGGCGGGGTAGTTCGCTGAAATGATGCTGCGGAAGTTATTGCCGTTCTTCAGTAGGGATTGCACTTCAGACAGCAGATTAAGGGTTTGTCAAACAATTGCAGTCTTATAACTTTGGTTTTAACCATTTTTCCGAGGAGGAAATATGAATATGCAAGCTTGCCATTGGGCGATCGCAGATTTACCAGGATTGAGTCAAGAACAGATCGAACAACTGAAAGCTTGCGGGATCGAAACGACAAAGCAGTTGTTGTCGCGATCGAACACGACGCGATCGCAATCCGATCTCGCTGCCCAACTCCACCTTCACCCCCAATACCTCAAAAAATGGGCAGCTTTAGCCGATTTAGCCCGCTTGCCTAGTGTTGGCTGCCAGTATTGCGGCGTTTTGCTGCATTCCGGCATTGCTTCGGTTTCGCAGTTAGCCCAAACTCCCGTACACCGCTTGCACCGCCAAGTGTTGCGTTTGGAAGTCGCTACTTTGCAGCGAAACGATTTATGTCCGCCTGTCGATGTGACGCGGCGTTGGGTAGAAGAAGCGCGCGTTGCGATGCGAGTTCCCTTTTAAATTAATTTTTGTCTGGGCTTTCAATAACATGGGTAACGTCTGAGGTGCATTATCCAACAGTCTTGATTTCCCTCACCCCCAGCCCCTCTCCCGATCCCCCCTAACCCCCCTTACTAAAGCTACTGTGTACACACAAGTAGACAATTGAGACCCCCAATCTGTATAAGCCTTGCTAGGCAAGGCTTTCACAATTCAGAGTTGATTCTTAACAACTCAAGCTTATTGAGAAAGAGAAACGAGCCATCGGCTCTTGAGACATCGGAATGTTCCGAAACGGTTCCGCGATCGAGATGTGTGTACACAGTAGCCTTACTAAAGGGGGAAAATGCGAGGGGAGAAAGAACAATTTTAAGGCTAGCTTCAAAGAAATGTTAAAAAGCTTGCCTGTAGGAGTTTTCAGAGGTTTTCTGGGGATGGGCGATACTGGATTTGAACCAGTGACATCTTGCTTGTAAGGCAAGCGCTACTACCGCTGAGCTAATCGCCCGGTACTATTAGACTAAGTTAACATAAAACGCGCGCGCCTAACAATTTTTTTTCATGCCTTCCGGTCGCACTCACGATCGCATTACCCTTTGGGCTTTACCTTGGATTGTCGGCGGTTCCTTCGCCCTGACTCGCAACGGCGAGTTAACGCTTCTGGTTGCCGCGATGTTCCTCTTTAGCGGCTTGATGTTCGGCCCGGATTTAGATATTCACTCAGTACAGTTTAAGCGCTGGGGAGCATTGCGCGGGTTATGGCTGCCGTATCAAAAATACGTCGGCCATCGCTCTGGATTGTCCCACGGTTTAATCGTGGGGACGGTGTTTCGTCTGCTTTATTTAGGCAGTTTTCTGGCTTTTGCGGGATTTGTGGGCGTGGCCTTAGCCCAGTTATTTTGGGGGTTTGCTTGGAATTGGCGCGCTTTTGGGGAGGCGAGTCTGGTTTGGCTGTCGGACTATCGCTGGCACGCGATCGCAGCCTTCGTCGGATTGGAGTTAGGTGCAATGAGTCACGCGATCGCGGATACCCTCAGCACTACCTCCAAACGCTTCCGCAGACAGGGACTCAAAGGTCTGTTCCCCGCCAACAAATCGAAAAGGCGGCGCAAAACCCGTCCCCGCAAACGGTAAATATCCGATCGCGTTAGCCGACTCGGTTCCTGCAAGACTTACCAAAAACTCGGACAGCGATCCCCGCGCGTAAAGGCGCGAGGAGTATGTCAAAATGAGTCAAGGACTCTATCGAACCCCTCTCAATCCTCAGCAATGTCTAAAACTGTCGCCGATCTGATGACTCCCAACCCGATTACGGTGCAACCGCAAACGCCGTTGCGGGAGGCCATCAAATTGCTTGTCGAACGCGATATTAGCGGCTTGCCCGTTGTCGATGAAACCGGCAAAGCGGTTGGCGTACTTTCTGAAGCCGATTTAATGTGGCAAGAATCGGGTGCAGAAACGCCCCCCTACGTGATGTTCCTCGATAGTGTGATCTATCTCAAAAATCCAACCCAGTACGAGAAAGAGTTGCATAAGGCTTTAGGACAAACCGTCGGCGAAGTGATGACCGAAAATCCGGTTACGGTTTCGCCCAATTGCTCTTTGCCAGAAGCGGCTAAAATTCTGCACGATAAAAAAATTCGTCGCTTGATTGTCGTTGATGAAAATGACCGCCCGACGGGGATTGTTACTCAACGCGATATCCTGCGCTCGATGGTTGAAGATTAGTTAAGTTTTGTCAAAACCCGATTGCTATAATGCGCGTTTATGCTTTGTGCGAGCGCGTCAAGGCTTTCGCATCTCCAAGTTTTTAGTAAACTCCTATGACTCCTGATTCTGTTAAAGAACTTCTCGATTCCGACGATTACGGCGATCGCCTCAGCGGTGTCAATAAGCTGCGCGATCTCGATCCGGCCGTCGCTTACGAAATGATTCAGCCGTTAATTGTCGATTCTAACGCGCGGGTGCGTTATTCTGCCGTTAGCCAAATGGACACTCTCGGTCAATGCGATTTGCAACGGACGAGAGAACTGTTGCGCGATCGCCTGCTAACCGATAAAGAATTAGACGTGCGCGCTGCTGCCGCCGATGCGATCTCAGCCCTCAAACTCACCGATCTCTTCGACGATCTCGTCGCACTGTATCGCGAAATGGACGACAGCACCGGCTGGCTGGTCAAAATGAGCATTGTAGCTGCCCTCGGTGAAATGGGCGACGCGCGCGCCTTTGACTTATTGCAAGAAGCCTTGCAATCCGACATTGATGCCATTAAAACAGCCGCGATCGGTTCTTTAGGCGAGTTGAAAGACGAACGCGCGATTCCCCTTCTTCTGGCTTACACTCAGGATGAAGATTGGCAAATTCGCTATCGTCTCGCTCAAGCGCTGATTCACTTCGATCGTCCGGAAACTCGTTCTGCCCTCGAAGAATTGCAAAAAGATCCCGAACCCGCCGTCGCCCAACTCGTCCAAGCCCTCCTCTAGAAACAGTCCACTCCTCGCACTGGACTGAATCATTCGTAAGGCGAGGCTTGACAAAATACCAAAAATAGGGATGCTAAAATTTGAGGGCGAATGCTCCTTCGCCCCTATTTTTTGGGGTTATGGGTAAGCGATCGCTGCAATCTCCCCCTGACATTTCAAGCCAAATCGGGAGGGATATTGCGCGCTCGCTGAAACTTTTGTAATTGTTGCTGTACCAACTGTTGGAGATCGCGACGACGAATTTCAACGCCGCGATCGCTCTGGCCGCTCGTTTCCAAAAAGATAATGCTATCCACGCTCTCGAGAGCAAGTATTTGAAATAAAATATGAGTAACAGGGAGCGATTCTACCGTACAGTCCCGATGAGAACTGCTGGGAAAGGCGCGAGCGTCTTTTTCGCTGGAGAAAGCATAGATCGCTCTTTTTTCAACTTGAGGCAAAGTGCGATTCGACAGAGTAGTAATCAGGAAGCCGCTCTCGGTTCCCCGAATAACAAAATAATTCAGATGCTGCATTCGAGAGGCTAAACTCTTAAGGACGGGACCGACAGCCCGAGCCATTGCGTTTCGGACATTTTCGTCTTCGGGGGCATTATTCAGTAAAAGTTGGACTTGATCGTCTAAGTTCATATCTAAGTTTTTATTAGGGGGAAACCGTAATCTTACTGATGGCGATTAGTGAATTACGGACATATTTTAAGGTGTAGATAACGGTTCTGATGAGTTGCTGTAGGGGGAGAAGCAATTCGGCAGCTGTTGCTCGCCGCTAATCACTCAGATCCCTGCGGGATCGAAGCCAAAAAGCAAGATAAATAAGTGCTGAGAACGTGGAATTTATTTTTAACCTGGTTTTGAAGCAACTGCGGCAATCTACGCGAGCTTCAGAGCAAATCTGCCAAAACGTTACTCGCCGCATTACCCGAGAAGTAACCCGCATTTGTCAAGAAAGTTCGCGCATTCAGGCTTCTGGCGAAATGGAGGGCTGGGCGAAAACCCTCGCCAACCACCGCCTCAAATTATGCTTGCGTTACTACAAACTCGGCTCGGCGCGGGGGCGAATTGAATTGCAAAGTACCTTAAGCGCGATCGTCTATCGCTATATCTGTCCGTCGCAAGAAGCAGCCAGCTATCAGGCGCGAGTGACGCTGATTGAAGACTTTTTGCAGGGTTTCTATGCGGAGGCGTTGAATGCGTTCCGTCGGGAAGCCGAACTCGAACCAAGCTATCAACCGCGATCGCGCCTAGAACTTGCCGAATACATGGCCTTCTGCGAGCGCTACGCCAAGCGCCGCATTCCCCTTCCCGGCAGTCGCGCCCAACAACTGATTATATTGCGAGCGCAAACCTTCTCCCAGAAGCAACCGCCGGAAACCTCCATCGATATGGATATGGCCGCCGAAGGGAGTTCTGGGGACTCAGAAACCGAAGGGCGCAATCGGGCCGCCGCGATCGCGCGTTCCTTTATGGTCGAACAAGAAGGACTCCTTCCCGACGCGGGAATCCGAGAAACCGTCATCGCCGAACTCATCGACTACCTCAAAGCTCGCCAACAAGAAGAATGCCTCGACTACTTCATCCTGCGCCTAAAAGACCTCTCCACCAGCGAAATCGAAGAAATTCTCGGCATCACGCCGCGCGAGCGAGACTACCTACAACAGCGCTTTAAATATCACCTCATTCGCTTCTCCCTGTCCCATCGTTGGGAACTGGTCCATCAGTGGTTAGAGGCCGATCTCGATCGCAACCTCGGCCTCACCCCCCAAGAATGGCAGCAGTTTAACCAACAATTAAGCGACCCCCAACGTCAACTGTTAAAGTTGAAGCAACAAAAAATTGAGATTGCCGAAATCGCCCGGGCTTTGTCTCTAACGGTTCCGCAGACCGAAAAGCTTTGGTTTAAACTCCTCGAGACAGCCTGGGATATTCGCAATCGCTCAGTATCCTGATCGGGTGCATTTCAACATGAATAGTGACAGAGAAGACAATTCGGATTTTGCGTACCGCCAAATCCTAGATTGGCTGAAACAAAAATCCACTGCCGATCCGTCTGACTCCGAGCCATCGGAAAAGCCCCAAACTTCGGGCTTTTCACCGCGACCGGAACAGCGAGACGGCTCGCAAGATCGATTAGATGCAATGCTAGAAACGACCTACTTAGAACCGATTGAAGTCGATGACGAATTTCTTTACGCTCTCGAAGATCCCTTGGATTGGGCAGAAGATGAAGAAATCGCCTCTCAGTTTGGTGGATCTGCCCAACGCGCTCAACCTCTGAACATGGGAGAAATACCGACCGTGCGCAAACGTTTTCAAGCGCTGCTGAAGCGCAGGCTGCAAGTTGAAATCGAACGACATCCCCCCCGATTCCCCTGGGAAATGGACGTTCCCGATACCCTACCTCAGTACACTGACGACACCACCGAGCGAACGGTTCCCGCCCGTCAGTTCTGGATGCCGCAATTGTTAAATCTGTTGCCGGTGGAACTCCCGGAACGAGTTCTCAGCCTTTTGTTCGAGTCTTGTACCGAGGTTCTCAATACGTTTGGACCGTCGGAAGCGAAGACGGTTAAGGCGGTGAGTCGGCTATTCCCCGATCGCTTGCCTTTACTCGACGATATGGCAGGGCGCATTCGCTTATCGTTAGCCCCCAGTCGCCTGCCTGCATTAGAACAGGAACGTCAGCGGCAGGAGTTAGCAGCATCGCTACCCCGGGACTACGACAGTGCCACCCACGAGCAACAGATCGCCCTCTCGCTACTCGCTGCGCGGGAAATTATGGACAAGCTGACGCTAACACTCTCGCCCCAAGAACCGATCGCAGAATTGCAATGGCAAACGGATTTTGGCTTGTTGCAGGTGCGTGCGGATTTTGCTGACAACAACCGTTCGACCGGGACGAAAGTCCTCCGGATCGGTGTCCGGTTGCCCAAGGGCGGAAGTTTGGCGGTGGAAACCCCTCAAGAATCGGCTCGTGCCGATCGCACTTATCCCGGACCGCTGAGAGTAGAGTTATTCGATTGGCAGCCGGGACAAATCTATCCGGCGACCATTCATTTAACCGGATGCGAGCGTCAACCTCTCTCCTTTACGATTATTTGTCGCTAACGACCTCCTGATACGGGAAGTTAAAGAAACTTGAATATGCAAGGCGCGAGACGTTAAAGCTAACGCCCTCGCCGAGTGACTAACCCAGTCATTCCCCATCGTTAAGGGCGAACCCTTCCTTGTTAGTAAACTCGGCTAACATGAAGAAGTTGCTTCACCAACCCCCAAAACTGGGTAAGAAGGGAATAACTGAGGTTTTAAACTCGATACTGCCATGCAAAGCTCGCGACTGCTTCCCCGACGCTGGTACGAACAATTACAGCAACGTCTCGCATCGCTTCCGCCCTTAGAAACCGAAGAGTCAATCGTGCTGCGGGCAATGGTGCAACTGCTGGTGGCGGTTGGTATTGTCGCCACCGATGTGGCGGGCGGTACGTGGATGAGTCTCTGGGCTATTCCGTTGAGTCTGGTTGGAGGCGTTTGGAGTTGGCGGAATCGCCGCAAGCGCAATATCGCGGCTAAGTTTTTTATCGCGATTGGAATGCTGATTGCTTTGGCGGCCTTCTTCATTAAGTTGTTCGAGAATTTGAACGATACGCGCTTGGTGCTTGCCGAACTGTTGATTCAGTTGCAAATTTTCCATAGCTTCGATCTGCCCCGACGTAAGGATTTGGGCTATTCGATGGTGATTGCACTGATTCTGTTGGGGGTGGCGGCGACAGTCAGCGAAACGCTGGCTTTTGGACCGCTATTGCTGGTATTTCTCGCCGTTGCGCTGCCGGTTTTAGTTCTTGATTACCGATCGCGCCTTGGATTTGTCGATCGCTTCCCTCAATTTTCTCTCAAAAAACAAAAACAGCCTCTCTCAACGGCTTCCACTCGGAAATATCCCGCCGTTTCCCTCAAACAACTCGCCCTCTTATTGCTGGCGATCCTGCCGTTGGGATTGACGATTTTTGCCCTGATGCCCCGCTTTCCGGGCTATCAGCAATATACCTTCCCCGTCAGCGGTGCGGCGGAACTCGAAAATGCGCGATTTAACGACAACAATCGCGGCATTTACAATCCCGGCGTGCGCGCGGGTTCCGGACAGAATGATACCCAGAACGGCGGCGGCGGAACCGAAGCGGGCGAGAATGGCGAAGGCGATATTTACTATGGATTTCGCAGCCAAATCGATCAAGGTTTTGGCGCGGGCGGCGGGCTGAAACCGAAAACCGTGCTGCGGGTGCGATCGCAAGCGCCGGGATTTTGGCGCGTGTTAGGATTCGATCGCTACACCGGCAGGGGTTGGGAGATTTCTCGCGATGACAAGTTAACGAACATCAATCGCTCCTCTTGGTCGTATCAATTTTTCTTATCTCCACCCTACGGACAAGGCGAAACCCGACAGGTTATTCAAACTTATACCGTAGTTGAGCCGCTTCCCAACCTCGTTCCGGCGCTATCCCAGCCTAAAAATATCTACTTCCCGACTCCAGAAATCGCGGTCGATCCCGAAGGCGGTATCCGCGCGCCCGCGACTTTAGCGGAGGATCTGTCTTATACGGTCATTTCTGAGGTTCCTTACCGCGATCGCACCGCCCTCGGAAAAGCACCGACAGATTACCCGAAAAATATTCGCAACTTTTATCTGGACGTTCCCCCAGCAATTCGCGCAAAAGTTCGCCAAAAATCAGAAGAATTACTGAGTCGTTCTCCGAAGCCGATCGCGTCACCTTACGAAAAAACTTTGTGGTTGGCTCAATCCCTCAAACAGAATTACCAGATGTTCCCCAACCTGCCGCCGTTAGGAGAAAAGGACGATCTGGTTGAAAGCTTTCTATTTCGCTATCAAGGCGGCAATCCCGACCACTTCGCCACCGTTCTCGCGGTTATGCTGCGTTCTCTCGATATTCCCGCGCGCGTGGCGACGGGCTACGGGACGGGTCAGTTCAATCCTTTTACCGGATTTTACTTAGTTAAAAATACGGATGCGTATGCCGTGACGGAGGTCTTTTTCCCGAAATACGGTTGGTTCGCCTTCGATCCGATGCCGGGACACTCGCTAATTCCGCCGTCGTTTGAGGAATACGAAACTTTTGGGGTATTGCGGCAATTTTGGAATTGGATTGCCGGATGGCTGCCCTCGCCGGTTACGAGCTTTCTTAATCTAGTGTGGCAGAAAGCGAGCGGCGCGATCGCGGTTCTCTTGTTTGCCTTCTGGCGATTAGTCTCCGGCGGCTGGTTCGGCTTCATTCTCGGCTTAATCCTGCTTGCTTGTTTGGGTTTCCTCGGTTGGATTATTTGGAATAATTGGAAAAGCTGGCGCTATCGCCGCAAATTGTCAAAAATGCCCGCAATGGAGCGTATTTACCAACAAATGCTCGATAGTCTGGCTCTGCGCGGTGCTGCGAAGCATCCCGCCCAAACGCCCTTGGAATATGCTCGTAGCGCTCGCGTCGATTCCCCAGAAACGGCTGCGATTGTCAACGAAATTTCTCAAGCTTACGTGCGCTGGTGCTACGGGAAAGAAACTCAAAATACGGCTTACTTAAGCCAGCAATTGCGCGCTTTAAACCGCAGTTTGCGGCGCTTAAGCGTTAATGAGAATGGCGATACGCGCCCGACTCCGGATTAAACGGCGCAACTTCCGCGATCGCGCGTACTCCCAATTGAACTAACATCGCTTCTAGCACCGGATCGGGCGAAAGACGTAGATAGGTGGCAGTAACTTCGAGGGGGACGTGACGGTTGCCGAGATGATAGGCGGCGCGGAGTAAAGTTAGGGGATCGTCTGCCGTCACCGTGAGAACGGGTTCCGGTTTTGCGAGGATTTGCAGCAAATCTCCGGCGGGCGATCGCAACACATCCCGATCTCGCAAAACCGTTCCCCGAGGCAGACACAAGACAATAGACTCGCCTTCTGGAGTATTAAAGCGGTAGCGAGTGCGAGTGCGTTCTTCCGCCGTTAGTGCCAGGGAACGCGCGATCTCGTTCCTCGAGCGCTTTGCGATCGCGTCGTCAGGGCGAGGGGAAGATAGACGTTCGGTAAATGCCAACATTCGAGAAACCAAACCTTAGCGTAGAAGTTCGATCATGGCATTCTGAATACGCCGCTTGAGATCGGCATTTGACCCCAGTGAGTCGGTAATTTCATTAAAGCGCTCGACAGTCAAATTACTGGAACGCACGAATTCCCGCGATTTATTGCAATAATTCACCGCAATTTGTCGAGCATTTCCCGGCAGACTGCTAAAACTCGAAGGCTGGCTGCAAACGATATTAGGAACGTCACCGGAACCGACGATACGCTTAATATCATCATAAGTGGCTTGGCGCAGGGGTTCCATTGCCAGTACAGCGCGAGCGTAGTTCGTAATCTCCGCTTGGTTTATCGATTGCGCGTAAGCCGAAGTTTGGAAGCTAAGGCGATGCGAGGACCCTGAAATTGCAGGTATGAGGTTCAGAAACAAACTGCCTGCCGTCATCGCACCGACAAGAACGGCACGGTTAATGGCTTGGCGGGTACGAGAGGGTAACAATAGGGTTGCGAGCATATTGAAAAATTGACCGACGAAAGGATGGATACTCTACTCTTCAGGGGAATACACTTTTTCTGAATTATTTTAGTCGCAATAAGTTCCGCCGCGCATCCGAAGGAAGAGGGGGAGATGGGGTGAGGGGGTGAGAGGGTGAGAGGGTGAGGGGGAGATTGGGTCTACCCAATTTAAATGCGCTTTAGCTTATTGCTGAAATGGCCCTGAGTCAACATCTTGAATTTTTAATTTTTAATTTTTAATTCTCCCAAGCAGTATTAGTTTAAACTCCAGATAGCAAATCATACTCTTTAAAGTTCTATGAGTTGGCGAAATTTTCTGCTTGGAAGTTTTTCCACATTGCTGGTCTTGCTCGGTGGAGGATTCTGGTATGTCTTCGTTGCCGGTACGCCCCAACTCGATCCGCCCCCCATTGAAGCAGATACTGGCTTAAGTTTTCAGATCGAAAGTTTTAAAAGTCAAGCGATGGGAGAGGTACGAGAATACGGTGTTATTTTACCGCCCGACTATGCCACCTCACCCCAGAGACGCTACCCCGTTATTTTCCTCCTGCATGGCGGACATGGCGACGCGCGCGCTTATGAGGATAAAGCCGCCGTAACTTCCGTCTTACACGATTTGTACCGCAGCAAAAAATTACCGCCCGCGATCGTAATTACTCCCGATGGTAACGATAAGCGCGGAACGAGTCCTTTTTGGGATTCTAATTATTTTGACGGGCCGAACGGTAAAGTTGGAACGCTGATTGGTGAAGAGTTAGTCGCGGTTGTAAAGTCGCGATATCGTACCCTAGAAGACCCCAAGTTTTGGGCAATAGGCGGTCAATCTTCGGGAGGTTGGGGAGCGTTGAATATTGGCTTGCGCCACCTGGATAATTTTCAGGTTTTCTTCAGCAGTAGCGGTTATTTTACGGATAGTTCGGGCGCTGAAAATAGTCCGAACGTTTTTATTGCTAACATTCCGGCGCAGCAACGTCAAAACATTCGGATATTTTTAGATGCGGGTGAGGACGATAAAGAGTTTCGCGCCTCAACGCTACAATTTCATCAAACGCTACGAAAATTAGGCATCGGTCACGAGTATCATCTTTATCGTGGCGGTCACGGAATTGTCGGCCCGGATTCGGGTTGGAACTATTGGCACAAGCACCTTTACGACCAGTTAAGTTATGTTGGAAAACAGTATTCGTAATTCGTAGTTCGTAATTCGTAATTCATCACTCATCATTCCTCCATTCATTATTCATCATTCATCATCCATTATTCATTACTTAACCATGTCTCTTAAAAGACCGCTTCGCGCTCGAGTCAGTAAAGAAGAATATCAATTTTTACTGCGCTTGCGAGAGCAAAAACCCGCTCACAATCCTCCTAAACCTTCCGTCAGCCCTGGCGATCGCTTAGCAGATGCTTTTGCGGCGGTGATGGGGTCTTGGAGGTTTATTATTATTCAAAGTCTATTTTTAATGTTGTGGGTATTATTCAATGTGGCAGCCCGCACGCAACATTGGGATCCCTATCCTTTTATTTTGCTCAATCTGATGCTTTCTTTTCAAGCTGCTTATGCCGCACCGATTATTATGATGAGTCAAAATCGGCAAGCGGCGATCGATCGCGCTGAAGCTCGTCACGACTACGAAGTGAACCTGAAATCCGAGCTAGAAATCGAGTTGATGCAAGATAAAATTAATCTGTTGCGCGAACAAGAAATCGCCGAACTCAAAACTTTATTGCTTCAGCAGCGCCAGCAAATCGAACGTTTGGAAGCTTTTTTAGTTTCACAACAAAATCGAGAAAAAGAGAATCTAGCTCCAACAGAAGAAGGGAGTTAAAAGTTAATGCGACAGAAACAGCGAACCGCGATCGGGATTTGGAGTGCAGCAGGACTTACGGCTTTAGTTGGAGTTGTTAATTTAATTTCCGCAGCGACTCCTAGTTTCCCTTCGCGAGTTAAGTGGCTTGAAGAAATTTTTCCTTTTGAAGTGCGGGCAGGAGCGCATATTTTTGCAGCGTTAAGCGGTTTTTTTCTGCTCGCTTTGGCAACAAATTTACTGCGACGCAAACGAGTTGCTTGGATTTTAGCGATCGCGCTTTTAATTATTTCGATCGCATCCCACCTCCTCAAAGGATTAGATATCGAAGAGAGTCTACTCGCATCGGTACTGCTGCTACAATTACTAGCGATGCGCCACAGTTTCACGGCGCGATCGGATCCGCCTTCCATTGCGCAAGGTGCAAGGGTTTTTTTGGGTGCTTTACTGTTTACCCTCGCTTACGGAACCATCGGTTTTTATTGGCACGATCGCAGCCATCGCCTTAATTTTAACCTCTTCGATGCTTTCTTTAAAACTCTGGCGATGTTCTCCTTCGACGATAACGCTGGAGTTCAACCGCGAACCCGCTTCGGTCATTTTTTTGTTAATTCTATTTATACTGTCGGCGCAGTAACTTTTATCTCTGCATTGTATTTCCTCTTGCGTCCGGTTTTGTTGCGCGGAGAACCCGCAACCCCCACAGAACGCCAGCAAGCTAAAGCGTTGGTGGAACGTTACGGGCGTTCTGCTTTGGCGAGGTTTGCGCTACTCGAAGATAAAGCGTATTATTTCAGTCCCTCAGTTCAAAGCGTCATTGCTTACGTGCCGAAAGGACGGGGCGCGATCGCGCTGGGCGACCCGATTGGGCCTCTAGAAGACCGCATGGAAGCGATTTTGGGGTTTCAAGGGTTTTGTCAGCGCAACGACTGGTATCCGGCGTTTTATCAAACACAACCAGATTATCTCGAACTGTACCGTAATGCGGGTTTTAAAGCGATCAAAATCGGCGAAGAAGCGATCGTCGATCTCGATACTTTTACCCTCAAAGGAAAAGCTGCCCAAAATTTGCGGACTGCTGTCAATCGCTGTACGAAAGTGGGCGATCGCATCCAATTTTACCAGCCTCCCCTCAGCAATTCACTAATCCAAGTTCTCCGCAGTATCAGCGATGAATGGTTGCAGCAGGTTCAAGGGGCAGAAAAAAAGTTCTCTCTCGGTTGGTTTGAGGAAGACTATTTGCGATCGTGCGAAGTTGCCACCGTCGAGAAAGCTACGGGGGAAATCGTCGCCTTTGCCAATCTCATTCCCGAATATCAGCTTAATGAAGTCGCGATCGATTTAATGCGCCATCGAACGGGAATTGAAAGCGGGACAATGGATTTTTTATTCATTTCCATGTTTCAGCATTTCCAAGAACGGGGTTATAGCAGTTTGAATTTAGGATTATCTGCCCTCGCTGGAGTCGGGGGTACGGATGAAGCCTCAAAATTAGAGAAAGGGTTGAATTATCTCTACGAACATCTCAACCGTTTTTATAACTTCAAAGGGCTGCATTCTTATAAAGGGAAATTTCGCCCGCGCTGGGAATCTCGTTACTTTGTCTATCCGGGAACGGTTGCTTTGCCCGATGTGGTTGTGGCGTTAGTTCGGGCAGATTCGGGCGATCGCTTGCTCGATTATTTTAAACCCGGTTCTTAAGAAGACCCCCTACAGGGCGGCACATTTTCCCATGCTTCCATAATACTGTTGTCAAGTCTTTTCGTAAAGAAAAAATTGCAAAAAATCGTAAATATTTACTTCGTTCTTTTTCGTTTAAAAAGATTTAGGTTGGCACGAAATCCTAGTAGGTACATAGCAGTGCTGTGCCACTACCCTAGGGAACAATGCAAGCTCAATGAGAATTAGTATTAATCCATTTCAAATGAAGGAAAGATCGAGATCGCGATCGCGCAGAAAATGCGAAGAAATTCGCGACGACGCGCTAAAGAGACGATAAGATCGCTAAATTGACAACTCGTTTTCCCTAACTCCCTTCCGAATTTTGAACGCTAACTTAACCCCTTCCTCCGCCCGCCAACTCGCCTTAATTGCCCTGCAAAATATCGATCGCCACGGGGCGTATACCGATGCAGCCCTCGATCGCGTCCTCCATAAAACCTCAGCCAATCCGAGCGATCGCGCCTTAACCACCGAACTCGTCTATGGGTGCGTCCGCAGACAGCGTACCCTCGACGCACTCATCGATACCCTAGGCAAGAAAACCGCCCGCCAGCAGCCCCCCGACTTGCGCCTCATTCTCCATCTCGGACTCTATCAACTGCGCTACCTTACCCACATTCCCGCCTCCGCCGCCGTCAATACCAGCGTCGAACTCGCTAAAAGCAACCGTTTGGGAAAACTCGCTAACGTTGTCAACGGTTTATTGCGCCAATATCTTCGCAGCGACAAAGATCCGCTCCTTCTCCCCGAAAATCCCGTCCAGCGGTTGGGGCTTCAGTACAGCTACCCCGACTGGATAATTGAATTGTGGCTCGAGCAATTCGGCGAAGCAGAAACCGAGAAGCTTTGCGAGTGGTTTAATATACCTCCCGCTCTCGATTTGCGCGTCAATCCCGTGCGCGTTTCCCTCGAAGGGGTTGAAGCCGCCCTTTCGCAGCAATTGAGCGAAAAAAATACTCAAATTTCTCACCTTCCCCCCCTACCCCAAGCCTTACGTTTAGTCGGCAAAACCGGCGCAATTCAAGATTTAATCGGATTTAAAGATGGACATTGGACGGTACAAGATGCGAGCGCGCAATTAGTCGTTCATTGCCTCGATCCCCAGCCCGGAGAAACGATTATCGATGCTTGTGCCGCGCCGGGGGGGAAAACGACGCATATTGCCGAATTGATGGAAGATCGGGGGAAAATTATCGCGTGCGATCGCGTCGCCTCTCGCCTGCGGAAAGTGGAAGCCAACGCCCAACGCCTGCAACTCCACTGCATCGAAACTTGCACCGGCGACAGCCGCAATTTCCCCCAATGGGCGCAAAGTAGCGATCGCGTCCTCGTCGATGCCCCCTGTTCCGGACTCGGCACGCTCCACCGCCATCCCGATATTCGCTGGCGGCAAACCCCGCAAAAACTGCAAGAACTGGCAAATTTGCAGCAAGAACTGCTCGCAAGTGCTGCAACTTGGGTGAAACCGGGCGGCGTTCTGGTGTATTCCACCTGTACTCTCAACGCGCCAGAAAATAGCGCGATCGCGCGTCAATTCCTGGCTACCCATCCCGACTGGCACATCGATCCTCCCGCCGCAGACTCCCCCGCTGCCCCCTTCCTGCAACCCGAAGGTTGGATTGAAATTCTGCCCTCGCAGCACCAAATGGATGGCTTTTTTATGGCTCGCTTTCAATTGAAATTCTAGGTAATATCCCTAAATTTTGTAAGGGCGTAACAGTGTTCATTAGCGTCAACTTAAGGTGAAACACTTAGCCCGCTTAGTAAGGGGGATTTTAGGGACGCTGTTTTGACGGGGCGGCGCTTGAGATCTCCTCGAAAATTGGAGTCGCCCCATCTCGAAATTAAACGCCGCCCCGTGGGGGATCGCTCCGTACCTCACCCAAGTGAAAAACGCTATAAAATCTTTCTTCCGGTCAGCAATTCCCGCACTTCAAGCATCGCCGAATAAGTCGGGATAATGTGTAAGGTTTCATCGGCGGGCGTTGTTTTTAAAGCCGTCGCGATCGCGTCTTCTAAGTTTTCCTCGACTACTAAGTTTAAACCATTTTTTTCGGCTTTGAGTTCCGGCTGGCTGTACTGAATCCGCAGCGCCATATCGTAGACGCGATCGCCGCTGACAATAATCGTACCGCCCATTGAGGCGAGTTTTTCCGTGTCTGCATCCCAAATCCAGGAAACATCAGTTCCGTCGGGCGTGCGATCGTTTAAAACAATTAACGTCGTTGAAGACTTTCCGGCTTCTTTGATCTGCGTTACCGCCCGCAATGTTTCATTCATTCCTACCGGATTTTTTGAGAGCAAAATCCGAACGTGCTTGCCTTCAACCGTCAGTTCTTCTGCCCGTCCAAACGCCGCTCGAAAGTTTTGAATTGCCTTGGTAATCACTTCAGAATTAATCCCTAATTCTTTTGCAACTAATCCCGCTGCTAAAGTGTTATACTTATTATAAACTCCGATTAAAATTTGCCCCCATTCTTTACTATCGATCGCGGGTTGACTCTTTTTAAATCCACAAGCGGGACAATCGTAATCGCCTAAATGCGATAAATAAACGCCTTGATAATTGAGGGAATGACCGCAGTTCGGACAGTAGATTGAATCGACAGCGTGGGGAAGGGCTTCGAGGTAAAGTTGCGGTTCGCTTAAGCCGAAAAAGAGAACTTTTTGGGTTAAATTTTGACCGAGATAAGAGAGAGTGGGATCGTCGGCATTGAGAACGATCGCGGTTTCTGGGGGGAGGGGCGCGATCGCAGTTTTCCAGCGCTGACTGATGGTATCGACTTCTCCATAGCGATCGAGTTGATCTCGGAACAAATTTAACCCTAAAATTAACCTCGGACGACAATCTCGCAAGACCAACGGTAGAATATTTTCATCAACTTCCAGGATTGCATAATCGATATCGAGTTGACCGATTAAACTCGTATCTTCTAACAGCGCTGTCACCAAACCATTAATTAAATTTGCGCCGGTTTCATTGTGAGCGACTCGAAAGCCCCCATCCTCTAAAATTTTTCGCAATAGCAGGGAAGTCGTCGTTTTTCCATTTGTTCCTACTACTAAAATTACGCCCTGTTTCGCTTGCTGAAACAGCAGCGGTAGCAAGTTGGGATAAATGCGTCGCGCAACTTCTCCCGGCAAAACGCTTGCTGCCCCCAGGCGCAGCCCGCGCACTCCAGCAGTGACGGTTTTAGCAACTCCAACGGCAAATCCTAAGCGCAGTCGATTGATGAAAGACATGAAAGTAGATTGTTAAAAAAATCTTCTTAAGAATTAGCAGGTGGCTCGATCGGATTAGCAGGCGGCTCGATCGGAATCAGTTTAAATGAATCCAAGAAACCCGTGCTGCTTCCTGCTAAACTAGATTCAAGATTTTGAGGCACGGTCACGCTAATCTGATAAATGCTGCGATCGACCCAATAGAGGCGATTGATAGCAATATAAGGGCGATTATTAGAAGTGGTTTGTAGCTTAATTTCTCGCCCTGGATAACTGCCCAGCATCACCACGCGATCCTGTAACATTTCACCGTTCGTTTGCTGCAAAATTTGATTTTGCATCGCGCTCAAAAACTGCTCGCGATCGATTTTACTGGTATCAAGGCTGTTGGGAAAATCGATGCGCGTCACTAAGTAGCGCACCGTATCATCATACCGCTCGACGAAGTAGCCGACGATCGCAACGGGGGCATCATTAATCGTCGTACTCGCCGCTGTCGCCTTCGGTTCACCCGGCATTAAAATCGTAAAATCGCCTCCCGGCGAGGTAAACCGCCGCCACACTGACTGGGCAATTTCTAAAGTCTCGAACGTCGTTGCAGTTGAGGGCGCACTTTTTAGCGAACTTGCGAAACAGGGCGCATTTCCGAAAAGCAACGTCAAAATCAGGGCGGGGGAAACAATACGCAATTTCACGATCGATTTGCAACTGAAGTCTATAGCAGATTAGCGGCTTGACGGTCTGCCGTCAAGGAGCAAACTCAGATGACGGTAGAGAGCGGGGTTTGCCCGTTCTTCCACATCAAAAAGAACGAATTGTGTAACGAATTGCGTAAGTTCCGAAAAAACTCTAGCATCTTTTCAATTCATTTGTTTTACTAAGACGATCGCGCTTTCATTCCTTCTTTCGTTGGTTAAAACCCTATCAATATCGGGCGAGTATTCCAGGCTTTCTGGTCAAATCTACTGAACCGTCCGAGTGTTCGCGGCTGTCGCTCGCGTTCGGAATTTTTTTGGAGTGCTTTCGCTCCTTGCAGGGATTAGAGTTCAATAAGGGCGCGATCGGATAGCTTCTACCTGCTGCAAACCTTGATTATTTTAGAGAAATTAAGCCAATGCCTACTAAAACCTTTAAAAAACTTGCTTTGACGGCTGCGGGAACAGCGCTGCTGAGTCTGGGAGTCGGGGAAGTTGCCCGTGCTGCTACGATCGCGAACGGAACGATCTTCGATGACGATGCGGGGAATGTAACCGTGGATTACTGGAACTTACAGGTTAATACAGCCGGTGCGATCGAAATCGACGCTCTCTCCTTCGGCGTTCTTAAAGGCGATAGTTTGATATTGACTGGAAAAAGTAGTCTCGATACCTACTTGAGACTATACGAGTTTGATGCGAAGGGAAGTTTAGGACTGTTGGGAAATTTTGTTGCAGAGAATGACGATTCTAATGGAGTTGCAGATGGCTCTATATTTGGTGAAGATTCTTTCTTATCGGTGAATCTAGGTTTGGGCAATTACGTTCTGGCAATCAGCGATTTCCTGTTTAGCGATTCGGAAGCTCGGCGGGGAGTTAACAATGATTGGGATTGGGAAGCATTTGACGGAACATTTGGGAAATATCAACTCACCTTTAAGGGGGATGTGACGGTGACTCGACAAACATCCGTTCCCGAACCGACTTCTGTCGTTGGTTTAGCGGCGATGGGCGCGCTGGGTGCAGGTTCGATTCTTAAGCGCAAAAAGAAGGGGAATGCTGATAACAATATATAGCAATTAAAAATTAAAAATTAAAAATCAAGAAAATTAGATCTATTAGGGGTTTCACCCCTCAAGATGTGTCGTCCGAACTCGGAGAATTGGTATTAGGAGAGCGTAATTTTGTTTTCGGTAATCTTCAACGCGCAACTTCAACAAAACTTAGCGCAGGGAACATTACGATCGCGTCGTCGATTTGGGAGCGGGTTTGATTTCCAACGCCGCTTTCGGATAGGCAATCCGCTGATGGTTGTACTGCTGCCAAACCCGCACGAAAACATCGGCAACGAGCGGCAATTCTTCTAACTTCAAACCCGATTCAGCAAGTTGAAGATCGCGCCAGCGAGCGGTAAAAATCTTTTTGATTGTGGTTAAAGCAAGCTCCGGTGTCGCGTCTTGGAGCGATCGCAGCGCGGCTTCGCAAGCATCCGCCAGCATAACAATCCCCGTTTCTCGCGATTGCGGAACCGGTCCGGCGTAGCGAAAATCGGCTTCTGATACCGTTTTCCCCTCCTGCTGGGCGCGTTGCTGCGCTTGCAGGTAAAAATAAGAAATTAAAATCGTTCCTTGGTGTTCCGGGATAAAATCGCGAATGGCTTGAGGCAGATTATACCGGCGCGCGATCGCTAGTCCCTCACTGACGTGCTTTTTAATAATTTCCGCACTCTTCCAAGGGTCGTTAATTGTATCGTGTTTGTTGGGGCCGCCCATCTGATTTTCAATAAATCCCAGCGGATCGTGCATCTTGCCAATATCGTGGTATAGCGTACCGGCGCGCACCAGTTCGACGTTGGCGCGCAACTCGCGCGCGGCAGCTTCAGCTAGGGAAGCGACGAAGAGCGTATGCTGGAATGTACCGGGGGTTTCTGTCGCTAGCCGTTCGAGTAAGGCGCGATTGGGATTGGACAGTTCTGCCAATCGGATCGGCGTAACCAGATCGAACACTCGTTCTAAGTAAGGGGACAGCCCGAGGGCGACAATCCACCACGCCACGCCCGACAAACCGTAAATCAACGCTCCCGGCAATACCACCGTCCAAATCGTGCCGGGAGTGGCGCTGACAATCAAAGTAGCGAGCAGGTTAATGCTACCTTGCGTCAAGCCAATTGCACCGCCTAATAGCGCTAAGTCCTCGCGACTGCGCAACCGCCCCGCCACCAATGCAGCGACTAAACCCCCGGTGGCGCTGGGGATAATGTATTCCCAAGGGACGCTCGTTACGCCTTCTGGGGTGAGGGCGCTGAAAGCTGTCAAACCGCTCACTACGAGAACTTGCGCGATCGCGAGGGTCGGATGATAAAAGCTACTCGCTAATAAACCGATCGCGGCGAGATTGAGGTATTTAAAATTAAACTGTACCAGTAACGGGGTACTGATACTTAACAAACAGATGAGGATGCGATCGCGACTGCGCAGGCGCAAATTGAGGCGTTGCCGAACGAAAATCAGCAGCCCAAAGGAACTACTCGCCAAGAGCGCACTCAGCATCAGCCCCCGCCAATTCACGCCGCGCCGACTCAGTTTCAATTCATCGAGCAATACGAACTCCTGCCGTCCGATGAGTTCGCCTTCGCGCGCGATAATCTCTCCCTTTTTCACTTCGTAAATCGCAGGCTTGACTTTTCTCGCGGCTTGTGCTGCAAGGATTTTAGTGGCATCGAGATCTTGAGTTAAGTTTGGCTCTAAAACCGCAAGCAGCGATCGCACGCCGGTTTCCAAAGCACCATCGGGAATTTCCCCACTCAAATGAATGAGGGCAGTTTGTTCTTGAATCTGTTCGGGCAACCCTTCGGGAATCCCTTGCACTAAAATGCGTTGTAGGGCAAGACGCATTACTTGTTTGCTGGATTCCCAAGCGCTGTCTTCGATATCTAACAAGGCTTGGCGCTCGCCAACCGCGAAACTGTCTTCTGTTTTCCCTTCGAGGGTAGAAAGCGCGATTTTATATTGACTGCGGGCTTTCTCGATACGCGCGATCGCGTCTTCGAGTTGAACCGATCCGGCTTGTCGTGCGTAAGCCTGAAGCTGCGCGATCGCGCTTCCGTCGCTGAATTCCGGCACGACTAACCCACCAAAAGCGGGCGGTACGGCGGCATTCCTTCGGATTGCTGCTACCATTGCCTGCCAATCTTTTTCATCCAAACGTCGCAGCGATTGCTGATTGGATAAAGACAACAGCGATTCGCTCGCGAAAGGAACGCTTCCGGCAATCTCCCGCAAGCGATCGACTTCGCCAATCCGCTCGTCAAAGCGTTCGTAGATCCGTTGGTCGATCGCGGAATCAATTTTAAGAACGGGAATGATGCCCGTTTGGGCCTCTTTGCGCTTGGCTTCCGTCGTTTGGATATCTTCTACGACTGCATCCCGACTGGCAATCAGTGTTTTTGGGGCGAAAGTTCCTTCTTTAAGTTGGGGCTGATTGTAGAAGCGGTAGCCGATCGCGCTGGTTAAGGATAAGATTGCAAAAGCCGCGATCGCAGGAGCGGGAATTTTTGAGTTATGCGGCCGCGAAGTTGGCGAACAGAGGGCTTCCTTGCCCGATCCTTTCAATCTCAATTTTTCGCTTTCTAAGAAAGCTAATTTTTTGCTCAGCGAGCCGTTGCCCTGCTGCGAGCGCTGATGCCACCCCTTAATCTGCTCGGTCAGTGCGTTCCAGCTTTTCATAACAATGCCCCAACCCGTTATAGCGCGTAAAATGCCACCTAGCTTATCGAAAAATTGGGTTTAAAACCCCGTCCTTCTAGGACGGCTTTGTATTAATCTAACATTCTTTGCTAGAATGCCCAGCATAAGACTGACCCAATCCAT
>NZ_JACJSM010000033.1 GCF_014698145.1 Oscillatoria sp. FACHB-1406
GCGATAGGTCTTTCTCCCACCGGACTCCACACTTTTCTGAGAATCGGTTTTAAGCCGACCCTATGTTCATCAAAAAACCAGACATCTATTTCTGCTTCTGGTTTTTCAAGTTGTTGGTCAGTTAATAAAGGTTTTTTCCCTCCTCTAACTCTTAAAGTCTTATTTTTTAAGTTTTTGACCCCTTCTTCGCCAGTAAATGCCATCTTCTTGATTCTACTGGGTCTTGATTTTTCAAATATTTACTTTTCAGTTCATCTGAACTAAAGTGAGGGGCTATATAAGCTTTTTTGGACATTTTTAGGGATTTAAATGATTTTAATTTAATCTTATCCTTGTTCGTAGGTCTTGACAACCGGATTTGGTAGAAATCCGAATTTAAACTCGATCTTATATCTCGAAGTTACGGTCTGCTATAGGCTTTTATAAAAAGTTTATAAAATAGCGAAAGTTGAGGACTCTGACTCGTTTGAGGTGCATAATCTTGAGTTGAGTAAGAACAATTAGTTGGCAGAACTTAAAGGCGATTTCTAGGCATACCCGAACGGTTCAAACGATTCCACGATTTGTTATTCGTGAATTCAAACCGCTCTCTAAATTAGAAATAAAGCTGGAGAAACTTTAAAATAATCGCCTAGTTTTTGAGCATGGGTTTTACCGATCTCTCGCTTGCCATGAATCACCTCAGAAATAATTCCACTAGAACCAAATATTCCGAGTAAATCGGTTTCTCTGAGATTATTAGATTCCATTAAATGCAGTAAGCGGCTTCGAGGAGTTGATAAGTTTTGAAGGGGGTACTGCTCGGACTCAAATTTCTCAATTAAGATGACAAACAAGTCAAGCACCCGCTCTTCTTCTGGGGTTACATCCGCTTTGTGCATTAAAGCTTCAACAAGCGTTAATGCTCTTTGGTATTCCACTTCGGTTTGAATCGGTTGCGGAACAACTTCTACCAGTAAATTGATATAGGTATTACGATCGAAAGTAAGGGTCATTTTTCCAGCGCTCCTTGTCATACTCGGCGTGGGTCAAAAAATATTTGAAATAGATAATTTGCCTGCGATAATTAATAGAAACAATCAATCGATAATTATTGCCTTTAATGTTAAATACGGTAAAGTTTCCTACCGCTTCGGCTAAAGTATAGGTTTGTTGAACTTCGACTAAACTTTGCCAATTGGAGACTTTAACGATCGCGTACCAGTCTTCTATCTGCGTGGAAACGTCGGGAAATCGAGCGGCAGCTTCGCGCAATCGACTGATAGCAATCAGGTGCATTTGAGAAAACAAGAGAAATCCCTCTCAATTCTCTCATTTTGAGGAATTGCTGTCAAGGGAAAATTTGACTCTTTCTGACAGACTATTGAAAGGAATTTTGAACCCGTTTTAACAGTTATAATTTCAAACTAAAATTGATTTCATAGCTTCCCATTCCTGCAACGCCTGCTTCCTTTCCACCCCCCAACGATACCCCGATAAACTGCCATCGCTTCGCACTACCCGATGGCAGGGAATAGCCACGGCAATCGGATTGGCAGCACAGGCAGAAGCAACGGCGCGAACGGCTTGCGGCGAACCAATTTTGCGGGCAATTTCTGCGTAAGTTGCTGTCGTACCGAAGGGAATTTCTTGCAAGGCTTGCCAAACGCGCTGTTGAAAGGCGGTTCCGCGCGCGTCGAGGGGTAAGTCTAACCCCAAGGCGGGCGCTTCGACGAAACCGATAACGCGGGCGATGTGGCACTCAAATTTAGCATCTCCGCCGATTAATTCGGCGCGGGGAAAGCGTTGTTCGAGGTTGTGGAGGAGGGGTTCGGGTGCATCGCCGAGAAAGATGGCGCAAATGCCTTTTTCGGTTTGGGCGACGAGAATCGAACCGAGGGAACATTCGCCGATGGCGAAGTAGATTTGCAGGTGTTCGCCGCCGGTGCGGTATTGGGTGGGTGTCATGCCTAAAATTTCGGGGTAGGTTTCGTAGAAGCGACTGCTGGCGTTGAATCCAGCTTCGTAAATTGCTGCGGTGACGGTACTGTTGCTCGGGAGTTGGGTTTGCAGGCGTTGGGTGCGATGCGCGATCGCGTAATCTCTCGGGGTGACTCCCGCGATCGCTTTGAAGGTACGATGGAGATGCGAGGGACTCCATCCAACGCTGCGGGCTAATTCTTCTAAGTTAGGAATTGTTTCACGGGATGCAATTTCGCGGCAGACTCGAGCGATACAAGCGGTTTGCCGTTCGTACAATGAAGGTTGGTTGGGCGTGCAGCGCTGGCAAGCCCGAAATCCCGCCCGTTCTGCTGCGGCTGCGGTAGAGTAAAATTGCACGTTTTGCCGTTTGGGTTGGCGCGCGGGACAGGAGGGGCGACAATAAATGCGGGTGGTTTTAACAGAATAAACGAAGCGCTCGTCAAAGGCGCGATCGCGTTTTACAATCGCTTGCCATCTAAAATCGGACTCTAACATTGCCGTTGCACCGATTGCTGTATTCTCCGATTGTATCTTTGCGCTTTTCCTGTCCTCGCGCACTCCGATTCTTGCTTTCAAATTCTCGCCCCGACAATGCCCATGAAATGGATTTTCAAGCAAATTTCTACCTTTCTCGTCGTTTACTACGCCTTCATGGTGGAGTATCGCGCCGAATTATTTTTCTGGGTTCTGTCAAACTCTCTGCCGATTATTTTAATGGGGGTTTGGATTGAGGCGGCGCGCGGCGGAAATTTTGGGTTATCGCCCGTTGAATTTGCGCGCTACTTTTTGGCAGTTTTTATCGTGCGGCAGTTTACCATTGTTTGGGTAATCTGGGATTTCGAGCGGGAAATTGTGGAAGGACGGCTTTCGTTTCGCTTGTTACAACCCATAGATCCGGTTTGGCATCATCTCGCCGGACATTTGACGGAACGCTTGGCGCGATCCCCCTTTGTGGTGGTGTTGGTAGCATTGTTCTTTTGGCTGTATCCGCAGGCGCGATGGATTCCGAGTTGGGGGACGCTGTTGTTGTTTGCGGTTGCGATCGCGCTTGCTTTTGCCTTACGCTTCCTGATGCAGTACACTTACGCCATGTTTGCATTTTGGACTGAACGAGCCACCGCGATCGAGCAATTCTTCTATCTCTTTTTCCTCTTTCTGTCAGGAATGATTGCGCCGCTTGATGTTTTTCCGCCCGCTGCGCGCGAGTTTGCCCTCTGGACTCCCTTTCCTTACTTGATGTACTTTCCCACCGCTTTGTTAGTGGATTTAAAGGTCGATATTTGGCGCGGTTTTGCCGTTCTCATCGCTTGGATGGCAATTTTCTTCTTTATCAATCGCTGGTTGTGGCGGCGCGGTTTGAAGCAATATTCGGGGATGGGAGCTTAATAATTGATAATGGATAATTGATAATGGATAATGAATAGAGCGGTGCGAATTAGATAATTAAGAGATAGGGGCGAATGGAGCAATGAGTAATATTTTTAACAATTGGTTGCGATCGCGCCGTTTCCGCCAAGCCCTCGAAGGAGGAAAATTGGAGTTGGCTGAAACAATTTTTCGCGAAATCGAACAATCTCGCGCTCCTCTCTCGCTTTTAGAACGAGTTTATCGCAAGCAGTTGTACGCCGAACAAGACTTAAAATCCCGATTGCACGAAAACATCAGTCTGCGCGGGAAAGTCCAGCAACAAATCCGTAAAATTGAAGACCTCGATCGGGAATTTAAGCGCCAAAGTTCGGAAGTCGCTCGTTTAGAACCAAGTCCCGAATTTATTGAATTTGTTACGAATCGCTTTCAGTTAAGCGATCGCGAATCGCCTTTACTCAAATGTACGGGGATTGACGAGCAAACTTTTGATGACTTCGAGCATCGTTTAGCCGTCTTTATCCAAAAAGAACTCAAAAAACAAAATCCCCAACAAGTCGCTGCTGACTTAAGCGAGGCGCTACAAGATTTAGAAGTTTCAGCCGCGATCGGCGATCCAAAATACGACCTTAAGTTAAGTTCTTACGCCTATTTAATTCGGGATTTTCTCGATAACATTTATTGCAATTATATCGCTTGGTATTTAATTTATGAAGCCGGTTTAATCCCAGAACAACTGAGAATTCTCGATCTGGCAGCAGGTCCCGGAACCGTAGCTTACGGACTCATGTTACTCCTACGCAGTAGCATCGACTTTTTTCCGATGCCTTCGCTCCATATCTCCTATTATTCCTTAGAAAAACAAGCCCTCTTACAATTCCGAGGACTTCAGTTTTGGCGGCAGTACATCGATACCCAAAATCCGGCACTGAATATTTATTTCCGGTTCGATACAACGGATTTATTTGACTATCCGCACCACAGTACAAATATTTCTCAAGGCTTCTTTAATTTCGTCGTTGTTTCGCACTGCTTCTTCTCTAACACTAAAAAGCGCCTAGAATCTTACAAAATCTATAAAAATATTTTTCGCGAGAAACTTGCTCCCGGCGGCTATGTTCTTTTGATTGTTAAAGGTGAGAAGCTTTTTGAAATGTACGGAGTTTATCCAACCGATGACCTTTTGCAAGAACAGAATATTATTCAGTGTTTCCTGGAAGAATTAGACTTGAAGTTAGAGTGGTATAAATATTTAAGTTCTACGGGCAAGAGAAGACCTTATCTAGAAGACGAAGAACTGCTAGAACTGCCGAAAAAGAAATACATTAATGCCCTCAAGCAGCAGTATTTAGCGTCCTTGTCCGATTCGAGATATTTTTTAGCCGACTATGCAATTTTGGCTCGCTATGAAGAGAAGTTATGAGTTATGAGTGATGAGTTATAACAACAGATATAGCGTTTTTCGTTTGCGTGAGGTACAGTTCCAAAAATCAAATCGGTAGGGGCGCGGATTTCGAGGTCTCCTCGAAATTAAACGCCGCCCCGTAGGGGCGAATGGTATTCGCCCGCTGGGTATACCTCATCCAGGTGAAAACTGCTATAACGGACAATTCAAATCATTATCAATTGTCCATTATCGAATGGCACTGACTTAAGGCTGGTGGGCGCTGCCCACCCTACGAAATATCAATAACGACGTTGTATACAACGTCTCTACGGCGATTTTTAAACTCTTATTTCAGTGCTATTCTATCGATAATTAAGTCGTTCCGCGCGCCACTGCCGAAGATTGGGGTTTGGCAAAAATCATTCGTCCCGCCGAGGTTTGAAGCGCTGAAGTCACCACCGCGCGCAACTCTTTCCCCACATAAGCATCGCCCTCTTCAATCACTACCATCGTCCCATCTTGAAGATAGCCTACGCCTTGCGTCGGTTCTTTCCCTTGTTTGATTACCTTAACATCGAGCGTATCTCCGGGCAGATAAATCGATCGCAACGCCTGGGCTAAATCGTTGACATTGAGGATTTCGACTTTCTGCAAACTTGCGACTTTGCTCAAGTTATAATCGTTCGTTAATAAAACCCCATTGATTTCCAACGCAAAGCGCACCAACTTCGCATCTACCGTCGCTACATCGTCATAATCGGCGGGGTGAATCGTGATGCGTTCGGGGTATTCATCCTGTACCCGATTGAGTAAGTCCAAACCGCGCCGCCCTCTCACTCGTTTTTGGTCGTTTGTTGCATCGGCTAACATTTGCAATTCCTGTAAAACAAATTGAGGAACCAAAATTTGTCCTTCCAGAAAACCCGTATCTAATAATTCTTCAATCCGTCCGTCAATGATGCAACTCGTATCTAAAATTTTTGTCGTCGCCGGTTTAAGCATCCCTTCTGCGACTAACATCGTTTCGACGCTATTGGGATTAATTAAGCGCAGAAAATTGCGTCCGTGAGTATCGGCTAAATTCACGCCCAATACCGAAAATACCACGCTGGCGAGAACTGCCATCATCGGTTTGACGAGGGCAAAACGTTCGGGAATGGGTAGTAAAAAGATCGGTGCTAGCATTAAGTTTGCCAGCAATAAGCCGAGAATCCAACCCACCGATCGCGTTAAAATCGTTTCTACCGGCAGATTCCGAACCCGGGTTTCAACCCTGCGATAAGTCGTTTGCGCCGTTAAACCCAAAGCTAAACCCACAATCGCTGCAAAGCTGGCAACAATAAAACGCACAGCCTCAACGTTACTCACTTGTACCAATAGGTTACTAGGGAGAAGGTCGATCGCTTCGTAGCCAACGCCGGCCGCCGCTATGATAAAAATGAGAACGATAATGGTATCTAGCATGATTCCAATGGGGTTTGAGGTTGGACGACAATCTTGAGGACGAATCCAAAAGGGAGATGCGCGATCGCTCGGATACAGATCGCATTCATTTCATTATAAACTCTGGCTGAATGTCCGCAGCGTTGCGAAAAGTCCTCACCTCAACCGAACCTCCCGTGGGGGATGAATAATGAATGATGAATAATGAATAGTGAATGATGAGGGGTTAGGGATGAGGGGGAATGAGGGGAATAAGAGCATGGAAATGGTTCGTTCTGCCTACGTTCATATTCCCTTCTGTCGCCGTCGCTGCTACTACTGCGATTTTCCGATCTCTGTGGTGGGGGATAACGCTAAAGGCGAAACTTCGGGAACGATCGCACAATACGTCGAGTTTCTCTGTCGGGAAATTGCCACCACCCCTTCAGGAGAATCCCTCGAAACCGTTTTTTTCGGCGGCGGAACGCCTTCATTACTCTCGCCGGGGCAACTTTCCCAAATTTTAACCGATCTCGATTCTCGCTTCGGTTTGAGCGCTGCCTGCGAAATTTCAATGGAAATGGATCCGGGAACGTTTAGAAGTACACAAATTGAGGAATATGTCAAGGCAGGCGTAACGCGAGTGAGTTTGGGGGCGCAAGCGTTTCAAGACGAACTGCTAGAACGTTGCGGTAGGACGCACCGCGTTCGGGATATCTTAGAGGCGATCGCGTGGTTGCATCGAGCCGGGGTTAAGAATATTAGCTTGGATTTAATATCGGGATTGCCGGGACAAACGCCCGAACAGTGGCAAGATTCTTTAAGGGATGCGATCGCGCTTTCTCCCCAACATCTTTCCTGCTACGATCTCGTCCTCGAACCCGTTACCGCCTTCGGCAAGCAGTTTCAGCCCGGAGAAACGCCCCTCCCCAGCGACGAAGCCACCGCTCAAATGTACCGCACTGCCAGCAAAACCCTCCGCCGCGCCGGTTACGAGCATTATGAAATTTCTAACTACGCTCGCCCCGGTTTCCAATGCCGCCACAACCGCGTTTACTGGGAAAATCGTCCTTACTACGGCTTTGGGATGGGGGCGGCTAGTTACACCCAAGGGCAGCGCTTTACCCGCCCGCGCACTCGGCGGGAGTATTACGCATGGGTGGAAGGGGGGTGCAGGGTTGAGGTTCCGCCGACTACCGCCCGAGAAGCATTACTGGAAACGTTAATGCTGGGGCTGCGCTTAGCGGAGGGCGTAAGTTTAAGGGAAATTTGCGATCGCTTCGGTGAGGCTGCGCGCGATCGCATCGTCACGACTTTACAACGCTATGAGTCCTCCGGCTGGGTAGCCCGCGATCGCGAGAACCTTCGCTTAAGCGATCCCGAAGGCTTCCTCTTCTCCAACACCATCTTGGCAGAACTGTTTCAAGCCTTTGAATCTTAACAGTTCGCGATCGCACAGCAACTTGGTTTTCAATTCCTTTTTATTTTTTCAATTCTGCACGGCCACATCCCATCGGCTCTTCATTTAACACTCACCAAAAGTTACGAAATATTAAGTTAAGTAACGAAAAGCAAAAGCTTCTTTTTCTTACACCACCCTGAATGTGGCTTAGCAGCGTAAATAATTGATAATCTCCCACCAGTTTGTGACCCTCCTCCCGTATGATTAGTATTAAACTTTTTAAGAATTCGTAAAATAACGGAGGTTTTAAGTTGGCTCTTCCTCTATTGAGTTATAACCCCAACTGTCCAAACACGCGCGTTGAAGGTTTCGAGGTTAATGGCGACGAACAGCCAAGAATCTTTACCAGCGAAAACTTGCTGGGCGTGACTGAGATGAACGATTTAATCGAAGCGGCCTACCGCCAAATCTTCTTCCACGCCTTCAAGTGGGATCGCGATGCAACCCTCGAATCCCAAGTCCGTAACGGTCAAATTACCGTGCGCGACTTCATTCGAGCGTTGCTGCTGTCGCCGACCTTTTACAACAGCTTCTACGAAAAGAATAGTAACTATCGTTTCGTCGAGCAGGTCGTGCAGCGGGTTCTCGGACGCGATGTTTATAGCGAACGCGAAAAAATCGCTTGGTCGATTGTCGTAGCCACCAAAGGAATTAAAGGCTTTGTTGACGAACTGCTCAACAGCAGTGAGTACCTGGAAAACTTCGGTTACGATACCGTTCCCTATCAGCGCCGTCGCTACTTAGCGAGTCGCGAATCTGGCGAAACGCCCTTCAACATTAAATCTCCGCGCTACGACGGCTACCACCGCCGTCAGTTAGGCTTCCCGCAAATTGTTTGGCAAAACGAAGTCCGTCGCTTTGTTCCCCAAGAGAAGAAAGTCAAGGAGGGAGATCCTACCGGCTTCTTGAATATGGCTCGCGGAATCGGCAGCGCTAAAGGCGCTCCCACCCCGCGCGTGTCGGCCATGAACATCAGCCTCGATTCCGTGCCTTACCGTAAAAAGTAAGTTCTCGGCGCTCTTAAAACTCTCGCATGAGTGAATGGGGGAGTTACTCGCTCGCGCAGGATGACTCGTTGTTAAGAGTTAGCTTGTGAGTGAGTAACTCCCCCTAAGTTTGTTCGGTGGCTTAGAAGGTTGCTAGGAAGTCAAAGGCCTTCGGGGAATGCAACAAGATCTAAATTTGCACTCGTTATCAAAAAACTTGGGTCTAAGACCCCGCCCTTCCAGGGCAGCTTTGCATTAATCTATCATATTATGCTAGGATTCTCGTCATAAGCTTCCCTTTTCTCTATGCTAGTCCTCGAAGCAAAATTAAAAGGCAAGACAGAGCAGTACGCACTCATCGATGAGGCAATCCGTACTGCTCTGTTTGTCCGCAATAAAGCTTTGAGGCTATGGATGGACGTAAAAGGGAGCGATAAATACGACCTCAACAAATACTGCGCTGTACTTGCCAAAGAATTTGAGTTTGCTAAAAAGCTTAACTCTCAAGCAAGACAAGCCAGTGCAGAAAGAGCATGGTCTGCCATTCGTCGATTCTTTGAAAACTGCAAGAAGAAAGTACCCGGCAAAAAGGGCTTTCCGAGATTCAAAAAGCGCGGTCATTCTGTTGAATATAAACAAACAGGATGGAATCTTAGCGAGGATCGGAAATATCTAACTTTGACCGATGGCTTCAAAATTGGCAGGCTCAAACTAATCGGTTCGCGCGATCTAAACTTCTACCCAATCGAGCAGATTAAACGCATTAGACTGGTGCGTCGCGCCGATGGTTATTATGCTCAGTTCTGTGTCGATGTTGAACGAAGAGAACAGATTGAACCCTCAAAAACCACTATCGGGCTAGATGTTGGACTCAACTATTTGTACACCGATAGCAATGGTGAAGTTGTCGAGAATCCTAAATACCTTAGAAAATCAGAACGTCAACTCAAAAAGTTGCAGCGCAACGTTTCTAAGCGGAAGAAAGGGTCTGCCAATCGTAGAAAAGCTATAAAGCGGTTAGCTAAGAAACATTTACAAGTAAGTAGGCAGCGTAAAGACTTTGCCATTAAGACGGCAAGGTGCGTAGTTCGGTCTAACGACCTGATTGCCTACGAAGACTTGCAAGTGCGGAATATGGTCAAGAATCATAAATTAGCTAAGTCTATCAACGATGTGAGTTGGTCAATGTTCCGGCAATGGGTTGAGTATTTTGGCAAGGTATTTGGCAAAGTCACTGTTGCAGTGCCACCACAATATACAAGTCAGAATTGTTCAAACTGCGGTAAGCAAGTTGTCAAAACATTGAGTCAACGCACTCATTGCTGCGGGCATTGTGGCACTGTAATAGACCGCGACCACAATGCGGCATTGAATATCTTAGCAAGCGGTCTTGCATAGGGTAGGGCATACCCAAATTAACGCCTGTGGAGAGTTCGACCTCTGTCAAGTAGATGCAAGTCTACTTGGTAAGTTGTCTCGCTGAATCAGGAATCCCCGCTCCTTTAGGACGGGGAGTGTCAATGCGCTCCTCAGACTCAGAAGCAGAAAACGCGCGCCTTCAAGTCATTGAGGAGATACAGGGTTGGAGTAGTCCGCGTTTGGGAATTCGCTTCGAGTTAACCGAGGAGGAGTTGTATCTGTATCGTCCGGATGGCGAGCGATTTGCAAGTTATGTGGAGGTGCAGCGACGACTTGAAAGCGAAAGAGAACGCGCCCAACAAGCCGAAGAACGCGCCCAGCAAGCTGAAGCGGCACTTCTAGAAGAACAGCGCAAAGCCGAACTTTTGGCGAAAAAATTGCGGCAGATGGGCATTAATCCGGATGAGTTAGGGTAGTATCCTGGCAAGCTTTAAAAATGGGGGTCAATTGGTAGGTTGGGTTGAGGCAAAACAGTTAGTTAGCCCTCCGTTTAACCCAACCTAGAGTTTTAAAAGGGCTACGATGCGACGCGCGCCACGACTGCACGGTGGCGAGGCGTGGTGGGGGTAATCGTCGGCCGCTCGAACCCGGCATCGATTAAGGCTTGCTCGATATCGAGGGTAAAGTATTTATCGAGATAGGGTTCGGTACTTTTGAGCAAGGTTAAAATATAGGGCGGCATTTGGGCGTAGACTTGCGATCGCGGATTCATATCCATCACGGCGAAATGTCCACCGGGACGCAGCAAGCGCTTCGCTTCTGTGAAAATGGCTTTAGCGGCATCTTGAGGCAGTTCGTGAAAGAGCAAGCAAGCCGAAACTAAGTCAAAGGACGCATCGGGCAAACCTGTCGCTTCGGCGGCGGCGTGTTTCCAAGTTACAGCAGCATGGCGCTGTTCGCTGTTGTACTGAGCGACAGCGAGGAAATAAGGCGATAAATCGATACCCGTCACCCTCGCTTGCGGATAAAGCTCTTGTAAGGCGAAGGTACTCATCCCGACGCTACAGCCGAGATCCAAAATATCTTGAGGCGGTACGGAAAGTTGCTGTTTGAGGGCATCGTGATAGCACTGTCGCAGTCGGGTATCGCCCTGCGCGCCCGCTTCGGGCCAAATGCCGGAGTGAACGGCGTAGGAGGCGGGTTCGACTTCCCAAGCGCATTGCCAGCTTAAATTGCCTTCTTCGTAGGCGTGGAAGGGTTTTAAATAATACTGCGGGTAAGCGAGGTTGGGATCGCAAATGGCTTCAAAGCGACTATCCCACTCGTAGGTACTCAATTCTCGCACGCGATCGCGCCAAGGAACCCCCAAGCTTTCAGCGCGATCGATCATCATCTTGCGCGCCCGATACTTTGCCAAATTATAGAGAGGTTTAATACCGAGAAGGATATTCACGAAGCGAGAAGCCAATCCAATTGAAGGTGTTGCTGCTGTCATCGGGATTCAAAAAAAAGTTTGATAATACTCAAATTTTCCTCTACCGCGCCAGATCTGGGAAGACATCTCCCACTGCCGGATGGATTAATTGGCCCGCGCTGACATTTAAGCCGCCCGCCAATGCTGCATCTCGTTCCAATGCTTTTAAGCCCGCATCGGCAAGCTTGAGAACGTAGGGTAAGGTGCTGTTATTCAACGCCTGAGTAGCCGTCCAGGGTACTGCTCCCGGCATATTGGGAATGCCGACATGAACGACTCCATCTTCAACGTAACTGGGATTGCTATGGGAGGTAACGCGCAGGGTTTCGATGCAGCCTCCTTGATCGACAGCAACATCGACGATGACGGAACCGGGGTGCATTCGGGCAACCGATTTGCGCGCGACAATCGTGGGGGCGCGCTTTCCGAGAACTAGAACCGCGCCGACGAGGAGATCGGCTTCCGGTACGGCGGCTTCGATTTGCGCCGAACTGCTGTAGAGATATTCAACGCGGGAGCCAAATAAGGTTTCGAGGTAAGCGAGGCGATCGACGTTAATATCGAAAATTTGTACTCTTGCCCCCATACCGACGGCGATGCGAGCGGCTTCCGTACCGACGACACCGCCGCCGAGGATGACGACATTTCCCGGACGCACTCCCGGAATACCGCCCAGCAGCACGCCGCGTCCCCCTTGTTGCTTTTCCAGGTATCTCGCTCCAAATTGTACTGCTAAACGTCCGGCAATGATACTCATGGGAGCGAGGAGGGGCAAGCGTCCGTCGGGTAGGGCGACGGTTTCATAGGCGATCGCGTGAATTTTAGAATCGAGCAGGGCTTCGGTTAAACCGCGATCGGCGGCAAGATGGAGGTAAGTAAAGAGAAGGCGATCGCTTTTAAGGTAAGGGTACTCTTCCGGGAGCGGTTCTTTGACTTTCACTACCATCTCTCGATCCCAAGCCTCAGAAGCACTCGAAACGAGGGTTGCTCCTGCTTCTCGATACTCATCATCGCTGAATCCCGCGCCGACTCCGGCTTGGGTTTCGACAAAGACGCGGTGGTTTCTTTCGCAGAGCAATCGCGCGCTCGACGGACTCAACCCGACGCGAAATTCTCGGTCTTTAATTTCTTTGGGAACGCCAATTTCCATATCTTTAATTTACGCCCGATCTGAATGAGAAGTCAGAAACTTATATTATTCTACTGTTTACGCCCTCCCTTCTCCCTTGAAATTCAAAAAGATATCTCGCAGGGTTAATTCCAGTAACATATCTACACTGAATCATAGAATAAGTAGTCGATATTAAATTGCCTTACAAGTCTCAGACAATCCGCTGGCATCAACCAGTTTTCAAGATATTAAATATTTCGTTCTTTATCCCAATATCGATCTGAAACTGCATAGAAGCAAAAGTAGGGTGCGGAGCGCGAAGCGTAACGCACCATTATCTTAACCAACAATTAAGGGGAATCGATTCTGTGCAACGTCATCTTCAATTAATAGGAGTAATTTGTATTTATTTTTGACGCTCGGCACTTATCGGTTTTTGTTAAACACTCGAAATCGATAAGCATTGAGTTTTATTTGATTCGCAGGAACTCCCTCCCTACAAGAGCGCTAATCGCCAATCACCATTCATTATTCACTATTCATTATTGACTTACTAAGATGCGATCGGGATCGCCCCATTTGAAATTATCTGCCTCTCTCGATTGAGGTAAAGACTCCGTTCCCCAAACTTCTGTCAGTCGGCGCAACAATCGATCTTGTTCGACTCGTAACGCCGAAACATCTCCACCTTGATTGATAATCGCAAACCACACCCAACCGTACTTTTGCGTCGGCAAAATTCCAGCCAGCGCGCTCACTTCGGCGAGGGTTCCGGTTTTAATTAAGGTACTGGGTGGAAGCTTGCGACCGACCATCGTTCCCAGTTTATCCCGTCCGGCTACGGGAAATAAATCGGTAATCGCGATCGCTTTGCCTTGCAGTTCCCGCGCAATTTCGGCTTGCATTGCTGTCGCCATGCGCGCCGACATCCGGTTAGCAACGCCCAACCCCGAACCGTTAACCAGTTGAATTTCTTGTTGCGGTACGCCGACGATTTCGGCTGCCGTTTTCGCGACGACATCGCCGCCCCCGGCTAACTCGCCCAACACCTCCGCAATCATATTGTTGCTGTAGATATTCATTTGCTTGATAATTTGGCTCATCGGTGGCGAACGATGAACCAGGAGGAGGCGGAGGGTATCGGGGCGATCGTTGTTCACTTGAATGCCGCCGTCAATCTCTACACTCGGACGGGGCGTTCCCGGCGGCATCAGTGCGTACTGATTTTTGGCTTCCTGCTGCCAAACTTTGGAGTTAAGGGCTTCTTTGAGCTTTTCGGCGGCAACATTCGGGTTGGGATAAAAGTTCATGTAGAAGTTGGGGCTAATGACGAGATTGCCCGTCACGCGACGAATTCCGAGTTTATTGAGAGCGTTTCCCACCGCGATCGCTTCCTCCCAAACAAAAATCGGATCGCCGCTTCCCGTCACGACTAAATCGCCCTTCAGTACGCCATCGCGAATCTCGCCTTTCGCATAAAACTGCGTATCAAATTGATAATCGATGCCCCATTTTTCGATCGACACTAGGGTTGTCGCAATTTTCGTAAGAGAAGCCGCTGAAAGAAGCGTTTGCCCTTCGTGGGTGGCAAGGCGCTTCATATCTGACTGCAACCAAATCCCTTGCCGGTTGACGTTGTAGCCCTTGGCTGACAAATCTTTTAAATATTGGTTGACAATTTCCTCCGCTTGTGTATCTGGCTCTGCGGGTAACTGAAAAAACTTGGTTTCTTGCCACGACAGCAGATGGACTCCCGGTTCGCCCCCCGGATGTCCGAGAACTTTGGTGAATAAACTTATCAAACTGGCTGCCACAACTTCCAGCATAAATTCCACATTTTTTTGTCCACGGGCAATTTTAGCAGCCTAATACCGCTGTTGTGGAGTTCAAAATTTACCCGTTCGGGTGAGGGGGCAAAGGGAAGCGATCGCGCTCTTTACCTCCACATCTTGGCGCTTAACAGGCTCCCAGAGAGTGTTCCAACGATTTTGAAGTGAGTCGGGACTGCCGCAGAGAGTGGATTTGATAATCCGAAAAGTATGGGTTTCGACTCCGGATTGGATGTTATATGATAGCCTTCATCGGTTAAAACCGAGCTAAAATGCCCGGAGTTGATAAGGTCTGCACAGAAAATTTACATTTCAATACCTAGAAAGAAAATGGGAGAGCCTCAAACTCGCTCTCAATACCCCCCAGTTTTCCAATTCACCATCGGATGATGCGCAATCGCTAGTGAGGAGTCGGCGTGACTAAATTTATCAACCAACCTAATAACCCCAGCGGAAACTCTGAATCTTCGGCTTCCGAGAACTCTGCAAACCGAACGGAACAACAGCCAATTCCAGCTGATTCTGTTCTGGTTCCGGTATCAACTTCGGGAAGTTCCGAGTTGGAGACAACAACGACTCCACAACCGCAGCAACCCAAACCGTACCAAGTTGCCGCGCAGCGCGTTCGTTCGTCCTTTGACTACGTTTTTAAGGAAAAGCAACTGCATCGTCGGTTCTGGTTATGGTTTGGGCTGAGTGCGGGGGGCGGCGCGGTTGTGCTGCTTTCGACGTGGCAGCGCTTAGAACAGAGTTTGCCAGCAACAAAGGGCGAAATCGAAACTTTCGCGCAGGAAAAGACGATGGTTATCAAAGCGACCGACGGTTCGATCTTGCAAGAAATCGGCCCGGTGACGCACGAATACCTCGACATCAAACAAATTTCCCCCAATATCAAACACGCTTTCATTGCGAGCGAGGATCGGCGGTTTGAGGAACACGGTGGGGTGGATTATTGGGGAATTGCGCGCGCGGTGGTGGTTAATTTGCGGGCGGCGGATGTGGTGGAAGGGGGAAGCACGATCGCGCAGCAACTCGCCCGCATCGTCTTTCTCGATCGCGAACGCCACGTTTGGCGAAAATTGCGAGAAATGCGCCTCGCTCAGCAGATCGAAAAAGATTATTCTAAGGACGAAATTCTCGAGCGTTACCTTAATTTAGTCTATTTGGGGTCGGGATCCTACGGCGTGAGCGATGCGGCTTGGAACTATTTTGGGAAATCCGGCCGCGATTTAACAGTACCCGAAGCGGCGATGCTGGCGGGGATGGCTCCTGCACCGAGCCTCTATTCGCCCCTCGAAAATAAGGATAAGGCGTTGGAGCGGCGCAATGTCGTGCTGCAACGCATGGCTGAGGCCAAGTTTCTTACGCCTGAAGAGGCAAAAAAAGCGATCGCCTCTCCCATCGTTCTCAATCCGAAACAGCCCAAACGTCTGGAACGTAAAGAACCCTACTTCACCGAGTACATTCAGAAACAAATTCCCAAATACCTTACGCCCAAAGAGATTAATGAAGGTGGAATCGTCGTCGAAACGACGTTACATCCCGCTTGGCAGCGCGCCGCGACTAAAGCGGTGAAAAACGCAGTTGAGAATTACGGCGGCTCGAGCAACTTCAAACAAGCGGCGCTGGTGGCGATCGATCCTCGCAATGGCGAAATCCGCGCGATGGTGGGCGGCAAAGATTACGAGGATAAAAAAGAAAACGGTCAATTCAACCGCGCTACCCTCGCCAAACGCCAGCCCGGATCGACGTTTAAGACTTTTGTTTATTCAACCGCGATCGCTGCCGGATTTTCCCCTTACGACGGATTGCGCGACGATCCCCTCGTCGTCGATGGTTATACGCCCAAGAACTACGATGAAAAGTATCAGGGCTGGCTTTCGATGCGCGATGCGCTTGTTAACTCCCGCAATATTCCGGCTGTTAAGATGCTCATCCAAGTGGGTTGGGATCCCGTCGTCAAGATGGCCAAACAAATGGGGCTCGAATCGCCTTTGAATAAAACCTATTCCCTCGCTCTCGGTTCCTCGGAAGTGACGCTGCTCGAACTCACCAGCGCTTACGGTACTCTGGCAAACCAAGGGGTACATTGGCCCGCGATCGGAATCCGCCGCATCGTCGATCGCAAAGGAAAAGTTCTCTACCAAAGCAACCCCAAACCCGTGAAAGCCTTGGATGAAGATTCCGCCAACATCATGACTTGGCTTTTGCGTCAAGTGGTAGAGAGCGGAACAGGAACTGCCGCTCAAATCGGACGGCCCGCCGCTGGCAAAACCGGCACCACCGACAAGGCTCGAGATCTTTGGTTCGTCGGTTATGTTCCCCAACTCGTGGCGGGCGTGTGGTTGGGTAACGATAACAACGAACCGACCTGGGGAGCGAGCAGTTTAGCTGCCGGAACCTGGGAAAACTTCATGGAAGACACCATAGAATGGTTCCCGGAAGAAAAATTCCCCCCTCGTCCCGAACAGATTGAAGGGCGTAAAGGCACCATCAAAGCGCAACCGATTCAACCGAAAGTTCAGTATTATAAAGAACTCCCCAAACCGAAGAACGAGGAAGATTCTGAAGCTAACTCTAACTCGGATTCAGATTCGGGTAGCAGCCGCCGTTCTCGTCGTCGCCGCTCCTACAATTCCGACAACAGCGACAGCGACTCTGGTAATTATACCCCCCCCCGGCGATCGCGTCGTTCCCGCAGTTCCGATTCGGATGAGTCGTCGAGTTCGGGAAGTTCCGAGCGTTCCAGTCGTCGCAGTCGGCGCTCCTACAACAGCGACGAAAGCGAAGCACCCCGGCGACAGCGCTCGCGTTCTTCCTCAGATGAGAGTGGTTCCTCTTCCTCATCAGGGCGTTCGCGCTCTTCCTCGGGCGATTCAAGCGGAGAAGGTTCCTCTTCCTCTTCGAGACGTTCGCGTTCTGAAGAATCGGCTCCAGCACCCGCCCCCGTTCCCGAAATCTCGAAGCCGGAAAAATCCGTGGAATCTGCCCCGGCGGATTCTGCGGCTCCCAGCGGCACTGAATGAGGAACTATAGCGCTACGCACATACGTTTGGACATTCGGTAGGGTGGGCAGCGCCCACCAGTCAAGGCTTTGGTGCTTTTAGTGCCGCTCATTATCGGGCAAGTAGCGCTATATTTTCAATCGTGCTATCAATTATCAATTAATTTCCCAGCGTAGTAGCTAAAATAGCGGCTTGAGTGCGATCGCGCAAATTCAAACGGCGCAACAAACTATTGACGTGATTTTTCACCGTGCGTTCGGAAATATAGAGTGCTTCAGCAATTTCTCGATTGCTGTATCCTTTTCCGATGAGTTGCAATACCTCCTGCTCTCGCGGAGTGAGTTGCGCCAGTTCTGGCGGCGCAGAAGTGGGGCGAGAGTCGCCAGCCATTACCTTTTCGAGCAATCCCGGGCCGAGTTGAGTATACCCTTGAAAAACCAAACGAATCGCCTGAGCTAACACTTCTGAGGGGGTATCTTTGAGCAAATATCCTTTCGCCCCGTTTGCCATCGCCCGCGTCACATAATCGTCGTCGTCAAAGGTGGTGAGGACGAGAACTTTAATTTCTGGGACTTGCTCGACGATTAGCTTTGTCGCTGCCACGCCATCCATTACCGGCATTCGCACGTCCATTAATACCACATCCGGTTGGAGCGATCGCGCTAATTCTAGTGCAACCTTGCCATTTTCAGCCTCTCCTAAAACTTCCAAATCCGGCTGGGCTTCTAGTAAACTTGACAATCCTTCGCGCACGATACTTTGATCGTCTACTAATAACAAACGAATCACGCGATCGCTCCCAAAACTGGAATTTCTACTCGAATCGTACACCCAAAACCGGGCGAAGCAAGCACTTCAAACTTCCCGCCTAACGCCTCGATTCGCTCTCGCATCCCCTGCAATCCAAAACCCGTTGTGTTCTCCGTCGGTTCAAAACCACCTCCATTATCGACCAATTGCAAAACAATTTTATTTCCTTCTTGCTGCAAGGATAAATTAACGCGCGACGCTTGACTGTGCTTGGTAATATTCGTCAGTGCCTCCTGAATGACCCGATACAGCGCCGTCGCCGCTTCTGCCGACAGCGAAACAGCGATCGCAACCTGCGAGTTTAACTCGATACCCGTTGTCTTTTTAAACTCTTTCACTAACCCTTCTAAAGCGACTTGCAGCGATCGCCCTTGCAACGGATAATTTCTTAACGTCGCCACAGAATGCCGCACATTTTCTAAGGCTTCCTTACCGAGTTGCCTTGCTTTTTGCAAACGATCTGCCGCTAGTTCTGGATTTGTCGCTAAAAATAACGCCACATTTTCTAATTGAATGCTCTGGGCAGTAAGGTAATGTCCGACGGAATCGTGAATCTCGCGCGCGATGCGATTTCTCTCCTCCAACGTTGCTTGATTTTCAATCCGTAAAGCATATTCGCGCAAGCGACGATGCGCTGCTGTCAACTGTTCTCGGCTGCGACTCTCCGCTAAAACAGCACCGACTAACAACAAGACAAATGCTAGAACCAAGGCAAACAAAATCGCTGAATTAATATTAAGATTTAACCAGATTGTCTGTAATTCATCGGGCGGCAAACGTCGCAATCCCGGCGGTAACGGCCTGCCTAAAGGAACGCCGAGCGGACGAATCCTCAGCCACGACATAGCTAGCGCGCTCAGAAAAGAAATATAAGCCAACAGCGCCACAAAAATGCGACCGCTCCAAGGAAATAAGACGCAGGCTCGAATCGCAACAATTAACAATAAAGCTGGAAACACTCTTTCGGCTTTTCCACCTAAAAGAATGGTCAGCCAACTTAAGCCAAAACAGACCGCAATATAACTACCTTGGAGCCATCGAGAACCGAAGGGCAATCGCCAGCCTACGAACCCCAAAGCGAGGATGCTTGCGAACGCTTCGAGGGTAAATCGCTCTCTCGGATGCGGGGGGCGCGGCACGATTTCAGGATACAAGAAAACGCGCGGCGGCGGGCGATCGGGAAAGAAGTCCGAAAATAAGGCCATGACCGCAATGCCGAACAAAATCCACTCTAAGTAGAGAAGCAGACGAAAAGGATGTCTTTTCCACAGGAAGGTAGGCATGGAAAAAGTAGTGCTTAAGGACTATAAAAATTTAGTACCAAAGTCCTAAATAAAGTAGAACTTGGGATCGACAGCATTCAATTTAATAAGGGTTACGATTAAATTGTAAGCACAAAGATTGCAGCAATGCTGCGAATATTTAAGGAGAGATTGAGATTATGAAATGGCTCGCACTTTCTAGCCTTGCCGCAGTTTCTTTACTGGTTCCCGCCGCAACTTATGCGGTACAGTCGCAGTCTAATGCAGGCGAACTGCGAAGAGAATCGCCTTCGGTTCTCGCGCAAGCGCAGCCCAACCCCCAACCGGGAAATCGTCCGGATCGGGGTCAACGCGGGCGCGGCGATGGCAATCCGATGGAAAGAATGCTACAACAACTCAATCTGAGCAGCGAGCAATCGTCGCAAATTCAGGCAATTTTCCAACAATCTCGGACGGAAAATGAAAGTTTGCACGAGCAAATGAAGCAAGCACGCGACCAAATGGAATCGCTAATGGCCGGGAATGCAACCGCCGACCAACTGCGCCAACAGCATAGCATCATGCAGCGCCTCCACCAAGAAATGGGCGATCGCCGTTTTGAAACGATGTTACAAGTCCGAGAAATTCTGACTCCGCAGCAGCGCGCTCGTATGGCTGAGTTGAAGGATGCAAAACGTCAGGAACGAGGCGAACCCGGAGGAATGGGAAGAGACAATTAATAATTGATAATTGATAATTGACAATGGATAATTGATGAAATAATCGCTAAGAATGGGACTGAAATCGACTTCTCCTGAATTCAGTCCTATTCTATTGCATTGGCCGCTATTATCGTGCTACAGTATACTACTCGCTGTTCGTAATTGCCGAGATTCGCTAGCTCTTCCGGTAATATCGTGTAAAATGTTCTCGCCGATTATTCAACAGAGTGACATTTGAATAATCTCAGCCGTCCGCCGGAGGTACGATGAGGTACGATAGCGCTTAATGACTCAGCGAGATGTTGTGTCAATATCCACTCCCTGAATGTTTACAATTCTTTTATTAGATTATCGTCAAAGTCCGAGATCGTCTTCGCGATCGAGAATTGAATCTACAGCACTTCATGAAATCAATTTCTGTATCTACCATTGATTTAGGGATTGTTTGCCCGATGGCAAACGAAGAATTTGCCGCTGAGTCGTTCGTTCGGGAGGTCTTGCAACAGTGTACGGGCTTCCGCTCGGTGCGTTTATTTGCAGTTTTAGACCGAGTTAGTCGAGATAATACTCTCAATATTCTTAAGGATCTCGCGCTGGAGCTTCCCGAACTTCAGGTCATTTTTGCCCCGGAAAATCGCTGCGTTGTCGATGCTTATGTTAGAGGATACAAAGAGGCGCTGGCTGCCGGTTGCGATTGGATTTTAGAAATTGATGCGGGATACAGCCATCAACCGAGCGATATTCCTCAATTTTTTCATATCATGTCGCAAGGGTATGATTGTGTCTTTGGCAGTCGTTTTTGTAAAGGCGGGAGGATGACGGGTGGGGTAAAACGTTATTTAGTGAGTTATGGTGGAACTGCGCTAACTAATCTTTTGCTCGGTACGAAGCTTAAGGATATGACGAGTGGTTTCGAGCTATTTAACTGTTTTACTTTAAATTCTATCCTCGATCGCGGGATCCGCTCGCGGGGACATTTCTTTCAAACAGAAATAAAATTTTACTGTCGCAACTTCAATCTTGCAGAAGTTCCCATTAATTATAAAGTCGATGGAAATAGCGTTAATTCTACCGCGATTCAAGATGCTTTAAAAAATTTGTGGCGGTTGTTTGTGTTGCGGATACGGGGAAAAGCTTAAAGCGCTATCATGAACGAAGTTAAAGTTGCTGTTGTCATTACGTCGATTTCTGCTCCCAATCCAGTTTTATGTAAGATCGCGGAAGGAAGTCAACAGAAAGATTGGGATTTTATTGTGATTGGCGATGTGGCAAGTCCTAAAGATTTTGCCTTGGAGGGGTGCGATTTTTATGGGATAGAGCGGCAGCATGAAACGCCTTTTAAGTTTGCTCGCTTGTGTCCGGAAAAGCATTACGCGCGCAAGAACATTGGTTATCTGCTCGCTCGGCAAGGGGGAGCAGATATGATTATTGAAACTGACGATGATAATATTCCTTACGAGAGTTTTTGGCAACAGCGCGATCGCGTTCAAACCGTTCCAACCTTCGCCGACGAGAGATGGGTAAACGCCTATCGATACTTTAGCGATGAGAATATTTGGCCGAGGGGTTTCCCGTTAAACTTAATCCATGATTCGCTTCCGTCTTGGTCGTCGCTTCCGGTTGCTTCCGTCGATTGTCCGATTCAACAAGGTTTAGCGAATGAAAACCCCGATGTCGATGCGCTCTATCGCCTGATTTTACCGCTGCCGCAGTCTTTTTACAGCGATCGCCGTTTAGCATTACAAGCGGGGGCGTGGTGTCCCTTTAATAGTCAAAATACGACGTGGTGGCCGGAAGTTTATCCGCTGATGTATTTGCCTGCTTACTGTTCTTTTCGGATGACCGATATTTGGCGGAGTTTTATCGCGCAACGGATTCTGTGGACGGCAGATTGGGGAGTGTTATTTCACGAACCTACGGTTTATCAGGAGCGAAACGATCACGATCTGATGAAGGATTTTCAAGAGGAAATTCCAGGATATTTACAAAATCATAGGATTTGCGAAGCTTTAGCGGGTTTAAATTTACGTTCTGGGGCTGAGAATGTAGCAGATAATTTAAGAATTTGTTACGAAAAGCTCGTTAGCTTATCTATTTTTCCCCAGCAAGAATTAGATTTAGTGGAAGCGTGGTTAAGCGATCTGGCATTGTTGAATGAATCGTGAAACAACTGGAGAGTTGAAGAAGGGCGCTTTCACCCGATAAGACTTAATCGCGACAATGTTTTTAGTCGAGCGTTTCCGAGTAGTAATAGGATACATATTTTCCTTGTTTCGCGATCGCATCAAACATTAGGTCAATTTTTCGTCCCTGGCGATGCGTTGTGTGGTAGACCTCAAAAACTTCTCGATATTCCCAACAGTTATACCATCTCTGGGTGACTTCATCGAACTTAAAGCCATTTTCTCGATAGTCTTGATGGTGTTCTCCGGCTAACTCGGTTCTGTTAAAAGATTTGGGTTGATGCTGAAGCCAATATCCTAATGTCCAACAACAGAGCCACTTACAGCGACTAAATCGTTTAAACGTGCGATTGCAAGCAGTCGTATAACCATCGCTGCGACGAACTTCTTCGTAAGAACCACTCATCCATAAGGGTTGAGCTTGGTAGAGAAACATTCCTTTTTGACGCTGGGGATTTAAACGTAACTCTAGCGGATAAGTTTCTGTTTGGTGCGGTTCGGTTGGCAGATTAATAATGAGAATATTGAGTTCGTTGTTTTGTGACTCCTTCATAAACAAAACGAATTACACAAGAGCGCTATTGCATCGATAAGGGGAAGAATAGCTGTAAATAACTCGAAAGGATTTTTTCACCCCAAAACACCGTTAGGATGGCTCCTAGGGCTAAAAACGGGCCGAAGGGAATCGCTTTTTTGCGGCTGAGGAGGGAAAGTGCGATCGCGCCGCCGCCGACTAACGCCCCTAACAAACAGGCTAAAAAACCAGCCACAAGGAGGTATTTCCACCCCAACCACGCCCCCATCATCGCAGCTAACTTCGCATCTCCTGCCCCCATCGCTGTTTTCCTAAAAATCAGGGAACCGAGCAGACTAATACTATCAAAGAGCCAAATTCCTACGACTGTCCCTAATATGCCTCCCATCAACTGTTGGGCGACTAAACTGGCGGTTAGGGGTTGCAGTGGGGTTCCCAATACGCCAACCAAGGCGGCGAAAATCGTACCGACGACTAACCCCGATTGGGTAAGGGGATTGGGGAGTGTCAGGGTGTCGAGATCGATGAAGGAGAGGGCGAGCAACCAACTGAGAAAAGCCCAATAACTCAAAGTTTGCCAGCTATAGCCAAAGTACCAGAAAGTGGCGACATATAAGAAGCCCGCGATCGCTTCGACGAGGGGATAGCGCACCGAAATCGGCGCTTTGCACTGCAAGCACTTGCCGCGCAACCACATCCAGCCCAAAATCGGGACGTTTTCTCCCTTTCCCAAGCGATGCAAACAGTGAGGACAGCGCGACGGCGGATACAAAATCGACAATCCCGCCGGAAGGCGATAAACCACGACATTAATAAAGCTGCCAATGGAAGCGCCGAGGGCAAAAACAAGGACAGTTGTTACGCTCCACAGGAAAGTTTCTACCATTTTGAATTTACTTTGCTCCCGGTTCGATTTGGTTGAAGGGAATAAAGCACTCTCTGGGTAAAAGAATGGGTTTGCGACCAAAAATGAGTTTGCCGCGATAGCTGTGGCGGTGAATCGCTACGCCAATGGGCAAATCCTGTCGTTCTGGATGGACAGAATAGTAGGTTAAGTAAATGGAGCGAGCCGCTAGAATGAGGCTGGGATCGATAAAACCCGGTTGGACGGTGGGATAGACCGGACTTGGATAGAATTGCTCTGTAAAGTAAACCACAGGCGCTACAATAACGATCTTATACAGTGTCGCGAAAGGATCGGCAATCAGTGAGCGAGTATCGCCCGCCGCTTCGCGGATCCCAAGGGGATCGCACTCAATTTACCAGTCGCCAACTTCCAGCGCAAACACGGCTGGTCAACAATTACTATGCCTTATTAGGGGTGCATCCGGCGGCATCCGATACAGAAATTCGGCGCGCTTACCGGGAGTTGAGCAAGCGCTATCATCCGGATACGACGGAGTTAGCGCCCGCGATCGCAACGGCTAAGTTCCAGCAGCTTAACCAAGCTTACGCCACCCTGATCGACCCCCAAAAGCGATTCCTGTACGATAATAAAATTGGCTACGCTCGGTTCTCCGCTAATAATGCTGGCGTTCGGAGCAACGATCCGGTAGAGGCGGGTTATGAGTCCAATTCAGCCTATCTCGATCCGAGCGATCGCCCGCTTTCGTCTGGAGAAATTTTTGCGTTATTTATTCTCGGTTTGACGTTAGTTGGTTGTGCTTTGTTAGTTGTCGTCGTCGCGATCGCGCGGGGGGAACTGACCTTTTAACCTTATTCAAATTCCTTTAAAATCTCAATGGTTCTTCCCAGTCCCGATACGCCCCTATACAACCATCCCTTGCCCGAAATCGAAAGCTGGCTCGAGAAAATGGGTTGCGAACAAGATCGATCGCGCCTGCATTGTTGGCAAGTCGAACGAGACTTGTGGAAAGCCGAAGTCTGTTTGGAAGTTGAAGAGTTGTCCGTGCGCTATATCAATGCGGGAGGGGGAACGAAAGATATCAAGCGATCGTTTAAATATTCCTTAAGTCGGCAGGATATTGAAGCCGCCGTATTTTCTGGCCCTTGATACAAGCCGTTGAACGACGGCCACCCTTAGAACAATTGTACGATCGCGTCGGGATGCGCCGATGATATCCCCTTCAAAATCCTGTAACGCTCTCTACTGAAACCATTTTTAACTTTTAATTGAAAGGGAACTGCGTTCGGTACCTTTGAAGGAGATCTCCTCAATTTATGCGCGATCGCGACTCATCCCCAGAAAGACTCCTCGCTGAACTCAAGTATCTACGCAGCGAGGTTGCGTACCTGCGCACCATTAAAGTGGCCTTCGACGCGCAAAACGAGTTAGTTCGCTCGATCTCCTCAATGGGACAAGCAGCAACCGGTCATTTAATGCTGCGGGCGCTTGTGCTTCAAGCAGCACATATTGCTAGCAAAATCGCACAAGCCGAAGAATGCAGCCTCTTAATGCTGGGCGCAAACGGCGCGATTGAAGAAAGCATTCTCGCGCGCGGGGCAACGATCCGGGAAAATAAAAAGTACATTATGAATGAAGTCTTGGCCGAAGGGTTAGCGGGGTGGGTGGCGCGCACTCGCCAAGTCGCGCTGATCCCCGACGCAACCAAAGACGATCGCTGGCTGACACTCCCCGATCAACCCTACACCGCCCGTTCTGTTCTCTGTCTGCCGATTATCAGGGGGCGCGCTGTTATCGGTATTCTCACCCTCACCCACTCAGAACCCAATAAATTCAGCCAGCATATGGCTCGAATCGTGCAAACCTGTACCGCACAAATGGCTTTGGTTTTGGATAACGCTCGACTTTACATGAAAAGCGATCGCGAGTCTCAGCCCCCCCCTCAGCCTTTACCGAACCCGAGTCGCGATTCTTACACGCTCTCGCAACTCGGTTTTTATATCATCGACAATCGCGGCAAATTTCTTTATTCTAATCCTAGATTAGCTGAGATTTTTGGTTACTCTTCGACACAATTTGTTGCTCTCGAATCAATTTTAGTTTTAATTTCGTCGGACGATCGCCAAGTGATGACAGACAGATTTACCCAGTGTTTTAGCGCGCCGACTCCCCAGGCTCACCTAAGTTGCCAATTTCAAGGACAGCAAAAAGGAGGAACGACAATCGGTGTAGAAATCAATGCTTCGAGGGCGCGTTTTTACGGAAAATTTACTTTAATTGGCGCGCTTCGCGCTCTTTAAACTTAACCTCAAAACAACAATGAGCGATCCTTTACGCAGTTTTAAACAACAGCCTTGGTTGCCCTTAATTAAAGTTGCTGGTCTGGCAACTTTGATAACGCTTCTAGTTGAGGGAAGCTTGAGTTTAGCGGCGACTTATTCGGAGGTTGCCGCTCGCGCGCTCTCCCTACTTTTATCCAACTTGTTAGGAACAATTATTTTATTGTTGGCGAGCGTGGGTGTAGGGGCTTTGGGCGTATATTGCTGCGAGCAATTCCAGAACGAAGTTCGTCTCAACCAAGGGAGTTTGTGGGCGTTGACTTTATGTTTAATCGTTGGAATCGGATTGAAATCTTTAATTCCTGTCGCGCCAGTTTTAGTGCAGCTTGATTCAACCTCCCTGATGGGAATTGTGGTGGGAGTCTTTTGGAAAGGTCGCCCTTATTGGCGGCGTTTTTGGTAATGGATAATGGATAATGGATAATAGATAATGGATAATGGAATGCTTAATCTCAGTTTGAGATGAATGGGTGTGATGTAACGAAAAAAGACGAGGCATTAACAGAGCAATTAACGGCTCCGAACGTTATCCATTGTCCATTATCAATTATTATCGACGTTATCCATTGTCCATTATCAATTATTATCGACGTTATCCATTGTCCATTGTCCATTATCAATTATTATCGACGTTATCCATTGTCCATTATCAATTGTCAATTATTATCGACGGTAATTCGCGGCAAACGATGTTTGAAACCGCAGAGGATTTCCCAAGAAATCGTACCGAGTGCGTCCGCCCAGTCGTCGGCAGAGATTGAGGTTGCGCCGTCTTTGCCGATGAGCGTGACGACTTCGCCCGCTTGCAAGTCGGGAATGCTGCTAACATCGAGCATCAGTTGATCCATTGTAATCGCGCCGATTTGAGGGACTTTTCGCCCTCGGATCGAGACTTGGAGGCGGTTGGAGAGGTTGCGGGGAACGCCGTCTGCGTAACCGATGCCCACAACTGCGATCGCCATCTCCTTCGGCGCAATATATTTGTAACCGTAGCTGACTCCGGTTCCGGCAGTGATGGTTTTAACTTGGGTGACGCGCGCCTTAACCTGCATGACGGGTTGGAGATCGAGGATCGATTGTAGGTGCGGGGCGGGATAGAGTCCGTAGAGGGCGAGTCCGGCGCGGGCGAAGTCGTAGTGCAAGCTGCGATCGCAAAGGGTTGCCGCTGAGTTGGCGATGTGCAAGCGCGGTAGGGGTATGCCTTCGGCTTGCAGTTGCGCGATCGCGCTTTGGAAGCGTTGGTGTTGCAAATCCATGATGGCGCGATCGGGATCGTCGGCCGTTGCAAAGTGCGAATACAGGCTTGCAAGCTGCAAATGGGGCAGTTTGCGGACGGATTTAACCCAAGGGGTGGCTCGTTCCCAGGACGTTCCCAAGCGCGACATTCCCGTATCGATTTTGAGGTGGACGGGCAGGGTTTTTCCCAGTTGCGCGAGTTGTTCGGAAAATAATTGGGCTTGTTGGGGATTGCAAAGGGTGGGTTGCAGTTGCCAGTGCGCGATCGCTTCGACTTCTCCCGGCGTATTGCTCGCGCCTAGGAGTAAGATCGGTGCGGTAATTCCCGCTTCTCGCAGTTGAATGCCTTCTTGTAGCGTCGCCACCGCCAGCCAAGTCGCACCCGCCCCCAACACGGTTTCAGCAACCGCGATCGCGCCGTGGCCGTAAGCATCTGCTTTTACCACCGCCATCAGTTCGGTACGCGGCGATAGCCATTGTTTTAATTGCCGGACGTTATGAACTAAGGCCGCGCGATCGATTTCAACCCAAGCGCGCTGACAAACCGTACTCGACAAGCGAAAACCTCGATCCGCACCCGTCTCCGAGCGCGGAGTCGTTTCTCGACTCAACATAACCATTTCCTCCTACACACCACACACTAAAGGGACAAGCCCCGAGCTTGGCAACAAGTTAACAGAATTTTTGGCAATTGAGAAGGAGGACGCTTGGGAGGAAGTGAGGAAATAATTCGTAATTCGTAATTCGTAATTCGTAATTACGGACAAAATTAATAATTAATTCATTTTGAAGTCTTAGTTACGAATTGGAGCGAAGCGACTTGACGCGGGCAATGTTTAATCCAGCGGGTGCAAAGCGACAATCTCATCTAAATCTTTTTGCATCCGCTCGACAACTTGTTCGTAACACGCATCGACATAATCGCGATCGCTCGCCGCCGCCCGTCCGTAGCGCTCGAAGACAATCGGCGCGCAAACTCGAGTATGGATGCGAACCGGAAGCGGGAAATTGGGCAGGGGGCCGATTCCGACAATCCACGGCAAACCTAAATAAATGGGAAACACTTCCGGGTCAATGTTTAACAACCAAGGTAATCCCCATTGATGCAATTGTTGCATCTGTTCGTAGCAATCGCCGAGAATGTAGAGCGTATCGTGCGCGCCCGTAGAAATCATCGGTACAATCGGCGCTTCTTCGCGCAGGGCAAGTTTGATAAAGCCTTTGCGCCCTGCGAAGTGGATTTGGTTGCGTTGGGAGTGGGGGCGGAAGAGATCTTGCGCGCCGCCGGGATATACGGCAACGGCTGCATTAGCGCGCAGTGCCGCGATCGCCATTTTGGGATGGGCTTGCAGCGCTCCCCAGCGAGCGACTTCAGAGGCAGGCCAAGAGTACGCTTTCCAGGCTTTTGGGTGCATCAATCCATACAACGGGCGTTCCGCGCCGAAGTGCCGGAACCAGTCGTACATAAACATATACATATCGGGCGATGCAATGCCGCCGTTGTGAGAACCGACAACGAGCATTCTGCGTTCTGAGGAAACGTAGTCCCAACCTTCTGTCGTGACGCGGAAATAATGGCGATAGAACCATTCGAGGAGGGGCATCCAAGATTTAATGGCGGCGGGGTCGCGATCGTCGAGCGACCAACCCGTAAGGGGAAGTGGGGCGGGACTAGGAGGCGTTAGCCCTGAGTTATAACGACTTTCTTGCAAAACCAAAGTGGGAAGAAACAAAAGAACTAATTCACAATGGAGTATAAATCATTTTCATCACGGTTTTTTCCGCTCTCAGCTAGCCGAGCGTTCTCCCTCCAGCCGTTCGAGACAATCGGCGCGATCGTAGCGAGGATTGTTAACTTTCGCGCTGACGGGATAAGCGCTCATGGCTTCGGCTTGGTAGGGAATCAGCAAAGATTTTAACGGCTCCGGCTCGCTAATGCTAGTATCGAGCCAAAAATCCCAATCTTTAGGGTTTAAAATAACCGGCATTCGAGCATGGAGCGGTTGCATTGTTTCGTTGGCTTCCGTCGTTAGGATCGTGCAGGATTCGATACTCTCTCCCGTCGTATCTTTCCAGGTTTCCCACAATCCCGCAAATGCAAACGGCTCGCCATTTTCAACTTGGATATAAAAGGGTTGTTTTTTGGCTTCTCGCGCTTGCCACTCATAGAACCCATCGGCAACAATCAGACAGCGGCGACGGCGAAAGGCGCTGCGAAATGAAGGTTTCTCGGCGACGGTTTCCGATCGCGCGTTGATGAGTTTGGATGCAATTCGGGTATCTTTTGCCCAACTGGGAATTAAACCCCAGTGAAAAGATTTAAAGCTTCGTTCTGTTGTCCCTTCGGAATGGATAACGGCGCTAACAGTTTGGGTGGGCGCAATGTTGTAGCGGGGGGCTTGTTGGGGGATATCGGCGAGTTGAAAGGTACGGGCTAAACTTTCGGCGGAATGGGTTTGGGTGAATCTTCCACACATAGCAGGAACTCCCGTTGCTTTGACGATAAAGGGCTGAATTAAGAAGTGGCAAGCTTTCTGCCTTCTTTTATCCTTTATAGTACATTAGAATTAATCAACTGCGACTTTTCTAACAGGCAATCGCCCCTCACTCCTAGAGAGTTAGGGGCAATGATTGCTAATCGGGAATCGAGCGTGCTGTTAACTTGAACTAAATTACGCCAGGGCCTTTTCCGCCTTCTTCGTTAACTTCTTTTAACTCTTGGGCGCGTTCTGCTTCGCGGGCTGCCTCTACTGCGGCTGCATCCCCCGGAGTTTCGTAATACATTTCGGGTTCAACTGCATAGTTATTGGCTAAACCTTCTCGATCGACGGTATATCCTCCCGTCGTATCGATGCTTCCTTCTTTCTCGGGCAGTTCTTTAAAATCTTCACCTTCGCGTTCCATGCGGGCTGCGGTTTCAGCAGGAACGATACCGCGATCGTATCCATCATCGGGCTTGTTGGTTTCGCTTTTCAGTTCGCTCATGGGTTTGACTCCTCGATCGCTTCGATCGTTTGTTAAGGTTTAATTCTGTATTCTATTGCCCTATCGTACCGGGATAAGCTGCGATCGCACCATCTGCCGATCTGAAGATTTCTACCTAGAAGGTACGGGCAATATTTCTCTCTTAGGAGAGAAGATGTTTTTCTCTTCACCGTACTAATATTTGGGTATGAAAGCCAAACAGACTACAGCAATTTAAGCTGACCCGTTTGAGCATTATACAATTAAAGGAGAAAAGTAATGATTAATATTATTGCATGGTTAGTTTTAGGATTATTAGCTGGTGCGATCGCTAAGGCGATTTATCCCGGATCGCAAGGCGGCGGAATTATTGCAACGATTGGCTTAGGAATTTTGGGAGCAATGCTCGGAGGGTTTCTCGGACAAAGTTTGGGATTCGGTGGGGCAGGAGCAGCCTCAGCAGGCGCACTCAGTATACCGGCAGTGTTTTTCGCTGTACTTGGTGCAATTCTCTTAATCTTTATCTGGGGTCTTGTTACTCGTCGCGCGGTTTAGAGAAGATGCCGGGACGCTTCTACCTTAAGGTTTTTAAATCTCGATTGGTGGGAGCTAGCAGTTCGCTAGCTCCAAATTTTTTTAGGGGAATTTTGCGCTATAATCTGGAGAAAATTTACATTCATGACTTCAAAAAATGTAGCGCCGTTTGGTTCCTGGAAATCCCCGATTACCTCCGAAATCATCGTTTCTGGAATGATAGGTTTGGGAGGAATTGCCTTAGATGGTAACGATCTTTATTGGTTAGAAGGACGACCTTCAGAGGGTGGGCGCAACGTCTTAGTGAAGAAAACGTCGGAAGGAAAAAGTAGCGACATTACGCCGCAACCTTTTAATGTGAGGACGCGCGTTCATGAATACGGCGGGGGTTCGTTTTTAATCGCGGGGGGAACGATTTATTTTTCTAACTTTGCCGACCAACGCCTTTATAAACAAAAGCCGGGAGGGGAACCAGAACCTTTAACGCCAGAAGGTAAAATGCGTTATGCCGATGCAATTTTGGATTCCGATCGAAATCGTTTAATTTGCGTTATCGAAGACCACAGCAACGTTGAAATCGAACCGGAAAACGCGATCGTATCGATTAGCTTGGAATCAGGGGAAATAACGATTTTAGTTTCTGGAAGTGACTTTTATAGTTCGCCGCGATTGAGTCCGGACGGAAAGCAACTCGCTTGGATCGATTGGAACCATCCCGATATGCCGTGGGATCGGACAAAATTGTGGGTGGCTGAGATTGATGCAGAGGGAAAACTTGCGCAAGGGACTTGCGTTGCGGGGAATGGGGAAGAATCGATTTGTGCGCCCTTGTGGTCGCCGAATGGGGTATTGTATTTTGTAAGCGATCGCAACAACTGGTGGAATCTCTATCGCCTCAATCCAGAGACAGGCGCGATCGAATGTTTGCACGAAATGGAAGCAGAATTTGGCTATCCCCATTGGGTATTTGGCGTGCAGCCCTATCGCTTTCAATCCGAAGAAACGATCCTTTGTACTTACGATCGCGGTGGCAGCGAACAGCTAGCAACTCTCAACACAAAAACCAAAGAACTTACGCCGATTTCCACTTCCTTTACCAGTATTTCTTCCTTAAAGGTTTGGGAGAACGTACTTTATTTTATCGGCAGTTCGCCAACAGCAACCGCGCAGTTAGTACGATTCGATTTAGAAACCGGAGAGCAAAACGTTATCGCGCGATCGAGCAACTTAGAAATCGATCCAGAATACTTATCTGCGCCCGAAGAAATTGAATTTCCAACCGAGGGGGGAAAGACGGCTTATGCGTGGTTTTATCCGCCCAAAAATAAAGATTACGAAGCGCCAGCAGGCGAATTACCGCCCTTATTAGTACGCAGTCACGGCGGGCCGACTGCGGCGGCTTCTGCTACTTTAAACTTGCGCTATCAGTATTGGACGAGTCGCGGTTTTGCTGTGGTGGATGTCAACTATGGCGGCAGTACGGGTTATGGGCGGGAGTATCGCCAGCGTTTGAATGGCCAGTGGGGAATTGTCGATGTTGATGACTGTGCGAACGCAGCGAAATATTTAGCAGATGCGGGAAAAGTCGATCGCGAAAAATTAGCGATCGCGGGCGGTAGTGCGGGCGGTTATACGACTCTGGCTGCATTAACCTTCCGCAATGTTTTCAAAGCGGGAGCGAGTTACTATGGAGTCAGCGATCTCGAAGCGTTAGCAAAAGATACGCATAAATTTGAGTCTCGCTATTTGGATGGTTTAGTGGGGAAATATCCCGAAGAACGGGAAATTTACATCGCGCGATCGCCGATTCATGCTTGCGATCGCCTTTCTTGTCCGGTTATCTTTTTCCAAGGACTCGAAGATAAAATCGTACCGCCTAACCAAGCGGAAATGATGGTTGAGATGCTCGAGCAAAAGGGAATTCCGGTGTCTTACGTTCCCTTTGAAGGCGAACAGCACGGTTTTCGCCGTGCTGAGAATATCAAACGCGCTCTCGATGAAGAATTTCACTTCTACTCTAGCGTGTTTGGGTATACACCTCATTGGTAATTTGTAATTCGTAATTCGTAATTCGTAATTGATTACTCATTACTCATCATTCACGCCTAATGTGAATTAGAAGCCAGAAAGATCGTCGATATTACTGTTCTTTCTCCCCTCGCATTTTCCCCCTTTAGTAAGGGGGGTTAGGGGGGATCGTGAGAGGGGCTAGGGATGAGGGAAATCAAGACTGTTGGAATGCGTACATCAGACGCGATTCATCATTGATAATTTCCCCCTCATTATTCATCATTCATTATTCATTTAAGATTATTGCCCGAACTCCGCTTTCAATGATTCATTGTATTCGTCGGCAATACTGCAAACGAGCGTAATTGCGCGGGAGACTTCTTGGGGCGATAAATCCGCGATCGCGCGCTGACAGGAAATGACGATTTGCTGATTGTAAATCCCAAAAGACGTTTCAAACGTTCCCGACCAATTCATCTCCATCAGTTTGCGGAACAGGGCATCTTCGTTCTTCGCCGGTAAAGGTAATACCGCCGCCCAAACAGTAAAGATATCTTCATCGCTCTCTCCCGTCATTTGGATAAAGACTTCAACCGAGCCATACTGAAACTTCCACAAAAAACCCTCTTCGCTTTGAGCAACCATCGCGGTTCCTTCAGCATCCAAGCTCGAGATGGCAGTTTCAATAATTTCGCGACTGCTGGTTTGTTGCTCGATGAGTTCGTCGGATATCGCTTCAGCTTCCGCATCGCTCGTCGTGGGAAGAGTTTCAGTTTCGGTTTCTGGGCTTGTCATAATGTCGTTACCTCAAATTTAGCTTCACGGTGGTTTATTCAGTATCCCTTTTTAAGGCGATTGTTGCCAGTCAGTCTAAGGAGTGCTGGACGACGGAAGATTGAGTTGCCGATTCGCTCGATTTAGCGATGTAAATCCCGCTCAAAACCACCGCAAACGCGATCGCATCTCGAAAATTCAAACTCTCGCCAAAGATAATCCAAGCCAGTAGCGCGCTGCATAACGGTTCGAGCAATAAAAATAAGCAGACGAAACTGGCGGAAAATCGCTCCAAACTCGCCGCTAACAATCGCTGTCCCATCCCTTCGCAAATCAAACCGAGACAGATAACCGCAAACCACCCCGAAGGCGTGGAGGGAAAAAGCGGTTCTTTCGTGAGAAGAATGAGGGGTAATAATAGGGTTGCACCGATCGCGCACCGACAGAGTAACAGAGAAGTGGCATCGAAGCGATCGCGCAATTGTTCGATGATTAAGAAATAGGCAGCCAGAAAGACTGCTGAGAGTAACGCCCAGCCGTCGCCGACTAAACTGCTATCCTCAACCTGAAAATCTTCGATTCCCACCGCGATCGCCCCGATTAAGGCGATAATCGTTCCGATAATAAACTGGCGATCGAAGCGCTGACGAAAAAAGAGCCAGCCCCCAAAGCTCGCGAAAATCGGGGTAAGATTATTCAGTAAAACAGAGTTAGCAACGCTGGTTTGCGTCAGCGATAGCGCCCACAGCACTAAGGAAAGCGTCGCGATAACGCCCATTGATAGCAGCAGAATCCAGTGGCGGCGAGTGAGAGGTTCTGAAGGCGTTTGCTCGTCTTTGGGGCGGCGTAAAATCGCGATCGCCCTTCCGATTCCAAAGACGGATAAAAAGATAAAGAAACGATTAAAAACGGTGGCATTAAACCCAATATCTGCTTCGCTAAAGCGGATAAAAATGGCAGCGAAGGAGACAGCTATTAAAGCAATGAATAAAGAAATAAAAGCGAGGGTATTAGGCTTGAGAGCGCTGGGCGATTGGGCGATTTCTTGGGGAGCAGTCATGCAGGGAAAATCGAGAAGGGGGATTTTTAGGGCAGCATAAATATTGTAAAGTCTTACTGTACTCTCTTAATTCACATCAAGCGCAATTTCTTAACGCCAATAGAAGAACAATTAGAACAAATTCGAGTTACAGCGGGATACGATTAATTAATTATTGATGGCATAGAAGCCTAGCGCGATCGCTCGCTCCCCCTAAATACCCAGTTCTATAATGAAAGCGATACCCTTCCGCCCCTGTCAGAGGTTCGCCAAAATGTATCAACCCGACTCCCCCGCATCGCCGCCGAAAAACTTGCCGACGATGTACGATTTACCCAGTGAAAACCCAGAGGAACCCGGATTGCCCGATACTTTCCACATCTATCAACCGCGCCTGCTTGATGACACCTTCTGTCCCCCGGATTATCCGATAGAGCGCATCTTTACCGGCAGCGATGTCAACCTCTACTACAATCCCGAACAGACGCTATGGTACAAGCGCCCGGATTGGTACGCCGTGCTGGATGTTCCTCGCCTCTACGCAGAGCGGGATTTACGTTTGAGTTATGTGGTGTGGGATGAAAAAGTCAGTCCTTTTATCGTTATTGAGTTGCTCTCGCCCGGAACGGAAAAAGAGGATTTAGGGCGCACCTTGCGAGATGCGAAAGCACCGCCGACAAAGTGGGAAGTTTACGAACAGATTTTAAAGATTCCCTATTATGCAATTTTCGATCGCTACAGCCAAAAATTTCAAGCGTTTAAGCTCGAAGAAGGCAGCTATCGAGCAATAGAAATGGGAGAAAGCGAACGGTTTTGGTTGCCAGAAATTAAGCTCGGATTGGGAGTTTGGCAAGGAGAATACGACGGAATCGAACATCGTTGGTTGCGCTGGTACGATGGGGAAGGATGGGTGCTAACGCCTGTGGAACGGGAGCGTCAGCGGGCAGAACACGAGCGCCAGCGGGCGGAAAACGAGCGCCAACGGGCAGATCGCTTAATAGCTCGGTTAAGAGCGTTAGGAATCGATCCGGAGGGAGAGGAGTAGGTAAGATGCGATCGCAAATTTAATTTAATGCGATCGCGTTCTACGCCACCAAGCCCGAACCAAACGAATATCGTTAAAACTATACCCCTCACCGAGGTATTCCCGCAACGGCGTAAGCGAAACATCGCCGAGTTTTTCAATCGCGCTAACAATCGGTTGATGCAATTTTGGATTCACGAGGCGATCGATCTCTACCGGTTGATTCATTTCAATCAGTTCGCTGAAATGGTTGACAATCGTACTCGCTTGTACATTCCGCGCCCGCGCGATCGCGTCGATATCCAACCCTTGTTGATAATATTGCAACGTCACCATTTGCGTAGAAGTCGGTAAAGGTGTCGGAAGTTTTTGTTCTTGAACGAAAGCGCGAATTTCCGAGACGAAGCGATCGCCGTAACGCTCCAGTTTATACTCCGTTACGCCGGAAAGACGACCAAAAGCTTCTAAATTTGTGGGCTTGTCTCGCGCGAAAACTTTCAGCGTCGAATCGGCAAAAATAATGTAAGGAGCGATCGATTGTTCGTCAGCCATCTGTTTGCGTAACTGGCGCAAGCGATCGAGCAACATTTCCGATTCAATTTCTCGCGGCGCACTGTTCGGCAAGCGTTTATCTTTTTGAGAGAGAACTGGAATTTCTACTCGTCTCTGATTGCGAAAAACCTCCCAACTGCGTTTATTTAACTTTAGAATGGGGAAGCCATCCGTCGTTTCATTCATCAAGCCCTGATTCAACAGCGATCGCGCCAAATTCTTCCACTCTTCAACCGTCTTATCTTTCCCAATCCCATAAGTAGAAAGTAAATGATGGCCGTACTGTTCTACTTTTTTTGCGCGCGAACCTCGCAGCACGTCGATGATATGTTTCATCCCAAATCGTTCGCCGCACCGCGCCACGCAAGACAGAAATTTTTGCGCTTCAATCGTCCAATCTTCCATCGGTTTGGGATCGCAACAATTATCGCACTGGCTGCAATTCCCCTTGAACTTTTCCCCAAAATAACTTAGAATAATCGTGCGGCGGCATTCCGTTCCTTCTGCATAATCGACCGTTTTATTGAGTTGTTGTTGGGCGATTCGTTGTTCGTTAGGATCGGACTTTTTATCGATAAAATATTTAACGGCATAAATATCGGAAGGGCTATAAAAGAGAATACATTTTGCCGGTTCGCTATCCCGTCCCGCTCGCCCCGATTCTTGGTAGTATTGCTCTAAAGTTTGGGGTAAGTCGTAGTGAATCACAAAACGGACATCGGGCTTATTAATTCCCATCCCAAATGCGACGGTTGCCACCATAATGGGTACGTCGTCGCGGATAAATCGATTTTGATTGGTGGTGCGGGAAAATTCTTCCATCCCAGCGTGATAAGGTAGGGCATTAATACCATCTCTTTGTAAATTGAAAACTAATTCATTAACATTGCTACGACTCAGACAGTAAATAATTCCGGAACCTTGCAGCGATTGTAACTTTTTTAGCAGTTGACTGTATTTATGCTTCTGTTTGGGAATAACTTCGTAGTAGAGATTGGGACGATTGAAACTAGCCAGATGAACGAGCGGTTGGCGCAGGTTTAATTGACTGATAATATCCTGTTGAACGCGCTCGGTAGCAGTCGCGGTGAGCGCGAGAATTGGAATATCGGGGTAGCGTTCGCGCAGCACTTTCAATTGACGATATTCGGGGCGAAAATCGTGTCCCCAATTTGAGACGCAGTGCGCTTCATCTACTGCTAATCCAGAAATTCCGATGCGGGAGCGAACTTGTTCGAGAAAAGCGAGAAACTTCTCAGTGAGGAGGCGTTCTGGGGCGACATAAAGCAGTTTAATTTTACCCCCCAGAATATCCCGGGCGCGATCGCGCGCTTCATCCGGACTCAAGCTACTATTAATAAAAGTTGCCCCAATGCCATTTTCCAGCAAGCTATCCACTTGATCTTGCATGAGGGCAATTAAGGGCGAAACAACCAACATTAAACCCGGTTTTAAGAGTGCGGGGAGTTGGAAGCAAAGCGATTTACCGCCACCTGTGGGCATAATGGCTAATAAATCGCGGTTTTGCAGGGCATTTTCAACAATTTTGCGCTGTCCGGGACGAAAGCTGTCATGACCGAAGAAGGATTTAAGGTAAACTTCGAGTTCGGATAAGTCGGCTAAAGTAGATATGGGGTTCATCTTGTCTTCTTGTTCCGTTCCTCGCTCCGAAAGTGGGTAGTTGCTATGGAAACCGCGATCCATTTTTTAGTATAAAAGGTACAAGCTCACCGAGCCAGTTACAAGTTCTTAAATGATTGGGGTTAGGGGTGCAGCGACTTACGTCCGCTCGGTGTATTTCCTCCGATCGAGAACCGCGATAATACTGAGATAATAGGGTAACTTCGATGGAGATTCTTTTCACGGTCATCGCACCTTAAAATTAGCATAGAACATTTTTACCAGTTTGTCTAAAAAACTATTTTTCGTTACTTTGCGGGATAATAAAAGTGAATCTTTATCTGCTGGAAATTGGAATTCTTATGCCAAAAGCAATTTGGAACGGTACAGTTATTGCCCAAAGCGATCGCACGGAAGTTGTGGAAGGCAATCATTATTTTCCCCCCGATGCCATTCACTCCGAATATTTTAAGGAAAGTAGCACGCATACAACTTGCCCTTGGAAGGGAGTTGCTAGTTACTATACGGTAGTCGTAGACGGGCAAGAAAATAAAGATGCAGCCTGGTACTATCCCGAAGCAAAGGAAAAAGCGAAAAATATTCAAGGCTATGTTGCGTTTTGGCGCGGTGTAAAAGTTGAGTCCTGACAAATTGACGAAATAATTCGTAATTCGTAATTCGTAATTAATGGACACAGACATTGGGTAGCCCACCAGCCAGGACTTTGGTGCTTTTAGAAACGTACCTTGACGTTTTAAGTAGTGCTATAACGCTGAGAAACGCGAAGGCAATTTCTTAGAACCTCGGTAGGGACGTTATATATAACGTCCCTACCGAGCTAGGAAATGTCTAAAATTTTAATTTTTATTAGTCATCGAAACACCAAGCGATAAAGATGGCGACTAAAAACCAAAATAGCAAACGAAAGTTGCCGCTGATGTCAAGAATCCAATGGAAGGGAATACCCACAATCGCGCCAGTATAGAACCAATTTGTCCCACAAAATAAAAGCAGACCCAACAAAATAATTAAAGGCATACCTATAGTCCTAAAGCATTTCGGACGCTATCAATGTGTCAGCTTGTCCACTGTCCCCCCCTCGACAAAGCGCACCGTCCGAATCTCTACAATGAATGTAAAACGGGATGTGCCAGTCAAGCTTCTGGAGATAGAGAAAGGGCCGGACGGCTTCCCAATTCGGGTTCGAGGAGCCAAAAGTAATGTTTAAACTTAAGCGTAGCCCTTTAATTATTTTAATTGCATCTGTTGCGATCGCGCCCGTCGCCGTATTGGCTGCTAACTTCGATTCGTTAACGATTAAAACGGGCTTCCGGCAATCGACAGTTAACGGGTTTACTGGCGGATCTTACTCTTTTTCCGAGCAATTTAGCAGCCGCGATCGCAACGGCAAACAATGCTTGGGTTTTGGCGATACCAACCCCGACCATATTTTAACGCTCCAAAACGACTTCCCCAAACTCAACCTGCAAGTCAGCAGCGGCGGAAACGATACCACCCTCGTCATGCAAGGACCGAACGACGAAACGCTACGCTGCGGCGACGATAGCGACAGAAGTCGCGACGCGAGCATTAAAGATGTCAATGTGCCAGCGGGAACCTATAAAATCTGGGTGGGTTCCGTCCAACCTGGACAGCGCTGGAACTATCGCCTCTCTGTCTCGGAATAATCGAGCAAATTGGGGAAAAAACCGCGATACAATGAAGCTTAAACCGAGCATTGCAGCAACCAAAAATTCATGGACGTAAAAGCCGCCGTCGCCTGGGAAGCCGGACAACCCCTCAGCATCGAAACCGTACAACTCGAAGGCCCAAAAGCGGGCGAAGTTCTCGTCGAAATTAAAGCGACAGGCGTGTGTCACACCGATGCTTACACCCTCTCCGGAACCGACCCAGAAGGCTTATTTCCCGCTATTTTAGGGCATGAAGGTGCGGGAGTGGTTGTCGAAGTCGGCGCGGGCGTAAGCAGCCTTAAAGCGGGCGATCGCGTCATTCCCTTGTATACTCCAGAATGCCGACAATGCAAATTCTGTCTCAGCCGCAAAACCAATCTCTGTCAAGCCATTCGCGCCACTCAAGGCAAAGGTTTAATGCCCGATGGCACTTCTCGCTTTTCTAGCAACGGTAAACCCATCTATCACTACATGGGAACCTCCACCTTTGCCAACTATACCGTTTTACCCGAAATTGCCCTGGCTAAAATTCGCGAAGATGCCCCTTTTGATGCAGTTTGTTACATTGGTTGCGGCGTAACAACGGGCATCGGTGCGGTTATTTTTACCGCTAAAGTTGAAGCCGGGGCGAATGTCGTTGTATTTGGGTTGGGGGGCATTGGTTTAAACGTCATTCAAGGCGCAAAAATGGTCGGCGCGGATAAAATAATCGGCATCGATTTGAACCCCGAAAAACGCGAAATTGCTGAAAAATTTGGCATGACGCACTTCATTAATCCTCGCGAAATTGAAGGCGATTTAGTCGCGCATATCATCGAACTCACTGACGGCGGTGCGGACTATAGCTTTGAATGTATCGGCAATGTCAACGTCATGCGACAAGCCCTAGAATGCTGTCATAAAGGTTGGGGCGTTTGTACGATTATTGGCGTAGCGGGAGCGGGGCAAGAAATTAGTACCCGCCCGTTTCAGTTGGTGACGGGTCGCGTTTGGAAAGGCAGCGCATTTGGCGGCGCGAGGGGACGAACGGATGTCCCTAAAATTGTCGATTGGTATATGGAAAACAAGATTAATATTGACGATTTAATCACGCATAAATTGCCATTAGAACGCATCAATGAAGCTTTTGATTTGATGCACAAAGGTGAATCGATTCGCACGGTCATCGAGTTTTAGAAGACTCGAAAAACGCTATATGACCTCCCAGCTATAGCGCTACCTGCCCGGTAATGAGCGGTACTAAAAGCTGAATTAGGGCAGAGCGATACTCTGTCCCTACATCTAAAATTCAGTGCATCAGGACTGGGAATTGGTACATGGTCATAAATGGCTCTGCGTAGCGCTATATTTTGGATTCTATATCGTCCCGAAAAGGATCGCTCCAACTCACACCACGATACAATTCTTCTAGGGACATTTTTACGCCCAGACTCGATAACATCATGTTTTTTTCGTCTTGGTAAGTTTCAATGTCCCATCGCTGCCAGTTCCCTTCTTTGATGCGATGGCGGCGTTCTACTTGTCGGGTATCGCGATCGATTAAAAGATATTCTTCAAGCGAGTTAAGCTGTCGGTAATCTTCAAACTTTGGGCTGCGATCGAATAATTCTGTTGCCGGAGAAACCACTTCCACAATCAGTTTGGGATAACATTTTGTATTGCTGTCTTCAACATCGCGAACATCGACGGTAACGAAAAGATCGGGATAGTAGAGAAATGAGTCGCCGTCGCTAATTCTGGCATCGCCGGTAAAGAGTTGAAATTCGCGCGCTCTTCGCTGGAGATTCGTAGCGATTAAATAGCTCAAATTACTACGAATGCGACGATGGTCGTCGTTTTCTAGTTGGATTGGATAAACCATCCCGCCGCGATATTCATGTCGCCGATGACTGCTGCTTTCTAAAAGTAAGTAATCTTGGATACTGAAACCGGTCGGAATTGCCATTATAGTTACAGAATGTAATGAATGAAATTGAACTATCGATCGCGAAATACTTGAGGTCGGTCAGCGCACCCGAGCCGATCCGTTTAAGTATTGTGACCTTTTAAGTGAGAGAAATTCCTCTGTCAAAGGGCCGACTGTTTAAGCACAACTTGAAGTGAAGCTCGAAGAATTACCAAGCTCTTGCAGTCGGAGTAGTCGGAATCCCACTCCTCCGTTACCCAAAATTTTGGGTTTAAAGCCCCGTTTTTCGACAAAATGGCTCACCTTCGACCCGCTGGAGGGCGGGTCGGGTCAAACTCGAGCCGTTCTCCAAGAATGCTCGCTTGGATACGAAATCAGCGACATTTTGCCCGTGACTGAGGAGTTGACCGGCTCTCTAGCGATCGCTCGATTTATACGTTACGCAGTAGCAAGTTTAGAAGAAATATCGAGTCAAGAACGATCGCAGCAACTTACTGCGTTAAAGCACGGAACATTTGCTGCAAATTGTCGAGAAATCCCTTCTTTTTAACGCCTGCTGCTTCTGTTTCCGCACTGTCCGGCGGTGCTAACAAGCGCTCTAAAGCTTCTCCGACGGGTTTCTGCGATTCTTCGGCTATCAGTTCGTACTCGGCTTCTGCCTTTTCGACCCAAACTTGCCAGGACGAAGGATAGGCGCGCAATACAGCCCCGCCATCAAAAGGTTTGAGGTAGTAGCTCGTTTCTAGGGTACTGAGGAAGCGATCGCGCAACTGACGGGCGGCGTAACCAATCCCGACTGTTGCCACGCTTTCCAACTGCGGAATCAGTAAAACGACAGGGCGATCGCCCGCCAAATTCGCGAGTTTTTCCACTTGCTCCACTTCCACTGAAGAAGGCGCAACGATGAGAAAAATGCGATCCTCATCGGAGATTTTCCCCTCAACCGGCGTTCGAGAAGTCCCGACATCGCCGACTTTAAACGTCGTTTCGCCCCAATCGCGTCGTGCGAGGGCTGCTGCTCCCGTATCGGAAAAGAGGACTTTTAAACCGGAACCGTAGGACTCAAACAGGGGTGTAAATTGCAGGGCGAGCGATTGGGCTTGTAGGGCAATTTCCGGAATGCCCAACTCAACTTGAACGCGCTGACAACCGTCATCAAGGGCGCGCTGGGTGGCTTCTTTTGCCGTCGCGATCGCATCGTCTAATGTTTTAGGAAATTCAGGCATCATTCATTATTCATCATTCATCACCCATTATTCACGATCGCTCCTCCCTCATAATTCATAATTCATAATTCATCACTCATAATTCATCATTACCAAGGATTGCCGATCGTAGAAAACCCGCTCCAATAGTAAGGATGGCTCAAATTAATTGGTTGATTTGCCAATTCCGGCGGTAACGGAAAATTCCCTTTCGGCGTGACTAACTGACCGTTTTCGATCCGCACTTTGCCGTGAATCATCGCCAGTTGCGCTTGTCGTAATGCTTCAGCCTTAATCGGAACTTCCCGCAATTGCTCGTAAAACGTCGCCATCACGCCCAACGTTCCTGCATCACTCACCGACCACAAACTGCCCATTGCCGTTTTCACCCCCGCTAACACCGCCAGTCCGGCAAACCCCAACTCCGCTTCCTCATCCCCAACCGCCGTGCGACAGGCACTCAAAATCAGTAACTCTACGGGCGGATCGTTCCATCCCAGTGTCCGCAACTGGTCGAGAGAAAGTCGCGTATCGCTCAATTGTATGTAAGAATCACTGGGTTTGCCCGCACGGAATTCGCCGTGAGTCGCTAGGTGAATGATGCCGTAAGGATTGCGATCGCGCGCTCCTTTAAGATTGGTCAACGTAAAATCATCATTGAGGAAAGCATCGCCCCGCCACAAATCACCCGAAATCAACTTTACCTCTTCCGCTGCTGCCGGAAGGGGTTGCTGCGAATCAAACTTCTGCGCCCCCATCGCCAGCACGGTACGCTCGCGAATATCGCGATAGCTCAAATCCGTCAGCGACAAACTGGGCATTAATCCAATACTGTAGCGCTCGACAACAAACCCTTGACCGTCGTACAGCGCCGCTAAAGGCAACGTTCGCAAGCCCGTATCGACGACAAAGACTAAATTGACAATCTGCTGCTCTTTCAAATCCTTCTCTAAAGGCGCTAGCAACCATTGATACATTTGCCCTGCCGAATCGCGATAGTTTTGCCGCCCGGAATTGGTAATCGCCGCTTGAAAGCGCCTCGCCTCCGCCATAACTTCTTTGCGCGTTACGCCGACGCGATGGCGAAATGGTTCCCCAGAAGAAGTCACGAGAATCAGTTCTAGTACGTCGGTCGGTTTTTCGGAGGATTGACCTTCCACCGAAAGCAACGAAGTCCCTTCCTGCTGTTGGGCGGGGACAAAGACGGCGTAAATTAAAGCCGGTTTCACGCCCGTTGCTGCTTCTAATTCGCGCATTTTTTGCTGGGGATCTTGAGCGTTGCGGGCAACATTCCCCATCCCGAAGTAATCTTCAAACTTTTTCGCCATGCGCGCGTCTGCTGCGGCAACCTCGCTGTAGCCGCCTCCCCCTGCCCCCCCAGAAAGCGAGACGCTTATTGGTGTATTAGAGGACGACATCAGATCGGTGGCAATAGAAGCAGGAATTTGGGGATTTCCGGACGGGTTAGGCTGTAGTGTGGTTGGGGGTGTGGTTGGGGATGTGGATGGGGTTGGGGGTGTGGGTGTGGGTGTGGGTGTGGTTGGGGGTGTGGCTGGGGTTGACTGCCCATCCACACTGATAATATTCACGTTGCCTTGGTTGTGGGTATAAAGATAGCTTTGGGTGGGGGCAATGGTTTCGCTGCCGCTGGTTATCGCGGCGCTAGTCCCGTTGACGGTTGCATCTCCGACTTTAAAGGGGGTTGTTCCTTGACCGCCGTGATTCACGGTAATGCTGCCGCCTCCCGCGTTGCCGATGCTGGAAAGGCTGGCAGAGACTCCGTTCGGGGCGGTAAAGCTGCCGGTGGCGCGGAAAAATTGCCCGGTTGTTATATTGATATTGCCGCCTGCGCTATTAATCGAGGTGACTTGGATATTACTGGGGGCAGTGAGGGTGACGTTACCGCCACCAGAGGAGAGTGCGCCAGTCGTAATTCCAGCTTGGGTACTGTTGAGGGAGAGGGGGCCGCCTGTTGTTGCGATCGCGCTGCTACTAACATTCCCATGAGCGATCGCGCTGAATTGCGGCGCGTTAATGCTCGCCTGCGTTGTATCGATGCTTCCTCCAGCCTCCGGCGATCGCAACGTTACCGGCGAGTTAAAATTAAGGGTTGCATTTCCGAGGGCCGCGATCGCGCCGCTACTATCGCTCCGTCCGATAAAAACCTGACTGAATCCGGGCTGCAATAACGCCAACTCACTAGCATTCAAATTCAAACGCGGATCGTTACTATTGACGTTGCCGCCTACCGTAATCCCCAAACTCGGCGTAAGCGGTTGTAAAGTTAACGTACCGTTACCTCGAATGCTGCTCGAGTCGAGCAAATCGATCTCGTCGCCCGTCAGGGTTAAATCGCCCCCGCCCCCCGCACTAATAACGCTATTCCCTTGAACATTGATGCCCGTACTCGATGCCGTTCCCGTTAGCGCGATCGCGCCGCTGCCCGTCGTCTCGATCCGACCATTATCGACGCGAATCCCATAGCTATTATTCGCATTACTGTTCGTCGTTCCCGTCAGCGTTATCGCCCCGTCCGCCGCGCGAACCGTACCGCCCACATAAATCCCGTCGTTATTTTGTCCGCCGCTTCCTCCGGTTCCCGTCAGCGCGATCGTACCGCCGCCTGCGGTTACAATCGTCGTTCCCGTACCGACCACAACTCCATACTTACTATTCCCGCCATCCGGCCCGCGACCGCTCCCAATAATATTGCCGCCGCCCGCATCAAGATTCGCTAGAATATTCAGCGTTCCACCGCCTGTATTGTTTGCATCGGCAATGAGTTCGATCGCTCCGCCGTTCGTTGTAATATTTTGATTGACGACGAGATTGCTCCACGCTTCCGCCTTCAGCCCCACGCCAGAATTTGCTAAATTAACCGGAGCAGTAAACGTAATATCGCCCGTCGAGTGCAAGATAATGTTACTTGTTGCCGCATTCAATAACGCTGCATCAATCGTATTCGCGCCCACATCCGGATCGTTGAAGTCATCGACTTGACTTAAACTTGTAAATGTGCCTGGGCCACTAATAATTGTAATACTGCTCGGATCGAGCAATAATGTCCCCGCTTGCCCGTTCGGTGCGGTAGTATCGACTTTACCGTCGAACTTCAGCGCATTCAAGCCCGACACTTCCACAAATCCACCGTTAGAGGGCGCATTGCTCGCTCCCCGCGCCGTTAGCGTGCCGTAAAATTGCGTCGTATCGTTGCCCCAAACAATAACTCGTCCGCCATTCACTTTTTCTCCGCTCGCGGGAACGCTAGGAGCGATCGCATCCGCAGCAATGACCGAATCGCGACTGACAAACGTTCGTTCTGCATTAAAAATCGTCCCTTTGCCTTGATAATCGCCCCCAATCCGGATATTGCCGCCGCCGCTACCCGAAGCATTCAAATTCGCACCGCTCAACTGGACGCGATTCCCCAAAATATTAATTTCTCCCCCTTGTTGCGCGCTTGAAGAGACATCGAGATTGCCCGATATTGCCGTACTGCCGATCGCACTCGAAATTCTCGCGCCCGTAGCCGTTGCCTGGACTTGATTATCTGCCGTAACGCTCAATCCAGTTTCAACCCCCACTCCAGCCAACAGAGTCGGTAAATCTAGGGCGGTAAAGGGCGCAATCTGCCCTTGTACCGAGCGAGGCGGCTGAATTTCTAAGCTCAGTAAGCTTCCCGGTTGCGAGATTTTGACGATGCTGCTACCGGGAACTGCCGCAATTGTAATACGCCCGCCCGCCGCAGCCAGATTGCCGGTATTCGCAACCGTTCCAGCTAGTAGCGTTAAGTTTTGCCCGGGGGCAACATTTAAGTTACCTGCATTGACAATTGCGCCCGGTTGCGATAGATCAAAAGCAAAGTTGGAGGGATTACCGACGAGGTTGGCATAATCGTTGCTGCCAGTGGCATTAAACCAAAAATTATTGCCCCAGCCAATTCCCGTCGCCGTCGTAGCGATGAAGTCGGCGGGAAGGTTGAGACTTGCCCCGTTTCCAAAGATAATGCCAGCGGGGTTCATCAGGTAGAGGTTGGGACTGCCGCCAGTCACTTGAATTAAACCATTGATGAGGGAAGGATCGCCACCGACGACGCGCCCTAAGATATTTTGAAGCCCGGGAGTGGCGAGGAAATTAGCGACTTGTTCGGTAGAAAGACCGAATTGTTGGAAACTGTGGAAAAGATTAGCGCGATCGCCAGAAAGAGTGCCACCGTTAATATTGAAGCGATTATTTTCAACGGTGACAGTCGTGTTAGTTCCGTCGTCGGCGGCAGTAATAGATTCAGCGCCCAGGGGAGTGCTTAAACCCAAAATTCCCGCTCCAACGAGAGGTAATAATGCAGTAAGGTAGATTGCGCGCATGGAAAACCCTCTCGATGCAGTCTCTATTTATTAGGATGCCCTAACCGCGTTATTTCTCCTCACATATGACTCAAAATTTCATTTACACTAGAGGACGAGAGAGTTAGCGAGAAGGTTGCAGGCAGGCTTTTTAAGTCAGCTTGAGGAAAGTCCGGACTCCCGAAAGACCGAGCTTGCTGGGTAACGCCCAGTGCGCGCGAGCGCGAGGAGAGTGCCACAGAAACATACCGCCTTTTTGACCGTTCCCACGATTCATGCAACAGTTCCCAGCCGCTTAAGCTGATAACCGATCGCTGATGACTGATAACGACTAAAAGGTAAGGGTGCAAAGGTGCGGTAAGAGCGCACCAGCAGTATCGAGAGGTGCTGGCTCGGTAAACCCCGGCTGGGAGCAAGGTCGGAGGGACAAGGGTTGGTCTTTTTCCCGTCCCGTTTTAGGCGTACCGCAACAGGTGTCTGGTGACAGACATCGCAGATAGATAACCTTCCTCCTCTTCTCGTTAAGAGGGGAACAGAATCCGGCTTACGTCTAACTCTCTTCTCTAACTTGGATCGGGCGAAGCTTGCCCGATCGCTTTTTCGGCGCTGTGAGGACGTTCTTCTGGCTCGTCGGCAGCGATGAGAACGGTTTCGGTTTCCTCAAGGCTGGGGAGATGTTCTTGTTCTGTTTTTCTGACGGCCCGAATCGCGTTTAATGCCTCCTTAATTAAAACAGCGGTGGGAACGGCAACGACTACGCCTAAGAAGCCCCCCACGCGCGCTCCGGTGAGGATAGCAACGAAGACCCAAAAGGGATTTAACCCCGTCACGCGCCCCAAAATGCGGGGTGCAATCCAATTTTCAACGATTTGTTGGACGATGACGGCAACGGAAAGGACTTGTAGGGCTAAACCGATATCGCGCAGGGCGACGAGGGAGGTTACGAGTAAAATCCCGACCGAACCGCCAAAGGGAACCAGTGCCATTAAGCCGATGGTTAACCCGAATAACAATCCGAAGGGGACTTTGAAGAGGAGAAAGCTAGAAGTTAAGCCGATCGCCAGAAAGGTCGCATTAATAATTTGCCCGATAAAATAATTTTGGAAACTCAGGCGCAAAGTTTCTGAAAAGGGCTGTTGAATGCGTTTGGGGAGCCATTGAACGATACCATCCCAAACTTCTTCGCTGTGCTGGAGGAGATAAAAGGTTAAAACCACCGTTAACAGAACATCCAGCAGGCGCACAACCGTGAGAACGGTAAAGTTAAGCGCTAAGTTGAGGGTTTGTCCGGCTAAGGTTTGTAGGTCGTCCTTTAAACGGGTGTTCATTTGCTCGATCAAGCCGTCGAGACTGATGGGCCAACCCATGATATCGACGCGATCGTTCAGCATCATTAATTGACGCTGCCCGGAGTCCAGCCATTCCGGGAGGCGCGCCACCAGTTGTTGCGCTTGGGTAAAGACAAGAGGGACTAAGGTTACGCCCAACCCAACCAAGATCAGGAGCGCGACCAAGAAAACTACAAGGGCAGCTTGCCCGCGTCGCAACCCGTGCTGCGCCAGCCAACTGGTGGGATAGTTGAGGAAAAAGGCAAAAAGTGCCGCGACTAAAAGGACGACAAAAAGCGATTGAAAATAAACGAAAATCGTTGCCAAAGCCCAGGCGTTCAAAACGATGAGGGGAGCCGCTAGGGCGATCGCAACTAAGCGCGCTACGGGTGTTAATACTTCCCACCAGCGCAAAAGCCGACTTTTAGGTAAAGAGGATCGGGGATTCACCATGAAATGAGCCAAGCATTGAGCTACTGCTATAGCTCCATTATTCTAGAGGATTGCCTTTTTGCAATCCTCTGTCATTGGGATGGAGGTTTCTCAAAAAAATCGAGCTTCTCTCGAGGAGAAACTCGATCGCGCGTCGGATAACCGACTGATTCTAGAAATCCATTTCCGCCGCTTGGACTCGTTCGATTTGTCTCTTCTTGAGGACTAAGAAAGCTTGAGCAAAGGCAATCGCTGCGAAGAACAGCAGCAACCACTTAATGCGGGCGGGGTCCTGGAGAACGATTTCTGCATCTTCTTGACCGAAGCCTCCCACATTGGGGTTCGTGGTTAGGGGCTGTCCGGCGTTGACGGTATCGCCTTCAGAAACGATAAGTTCGGGTCCAGCTTGAACCGTGGCAACGGTCGTACTGCCATCTTCGGCGGTAATGGTGACTTCGTAGCCGCCTGCTTCGACCGGAGCGATTTTGCTAATCGTTCCAGCTTTAGTGGCGTTAACTGCATTATTATTGCTGGGATCCCCGGTCGGATAAATTTGACCGCGACCTCGGTTTGCACCTAAGTAAATGGGATACTTCCCGAAGCGGATATTTTTATCGGTTTTCGGGTTCGGGGAGAGAACGGGGAAAGTAATTTCTTGGTACTGTTCGCCCGGTAGCGGACCGACAATGACCCAATTTTCTTTGTCGGGTCGATAGGGTTGGAAGAAAACGCTACCGACTTTCTCTTGCATTTCTTCTGAGAGACGCTCGGGAGGCGCAATTTTAAAGCCATCCGGCAGCATTAATACTGCACCAACGTTCAGTCCGCCTTTAGAACCGTCGCCGAGAACTTGCTGGCTGTTGAGGTCGTAGGGAATTTTAACAACGGCTTCAAATACGCTGTCGGGCTTGACGGCGAGGGGCAGTTCGACTTCAGCGGGCTTTTGGGCGAGGTGGCAGTTCGCGCAAACAAGCCGGCCCGTGGCTTCGCGCGGGGTTTCGGGGGCGGTTTGTTGCGCCCAGAAGGGGTAGGCAGCGGCCGACTGAGGCGCTACTAGATCTCCGCTCAAGAATAAGGCTACGGTCGCGATCGCGAGAATAGCACTTCTGACGACGATCTGCTTGCCCGTCTGCCAAAGGAATTGTATCGAAGGTGTTCTCATCTGTTAAATCCAAAATCTAAAAGCCAAAATTGATTTTACGCCCACCAAGGATTCTCGCCGGTGCGGAAGTCGGTTTCAGTCCACTCGGAGAACACGAGCTTATCGTCAGTGACGTTAGCATGAGCGAGGGCCAAAGAAAGGGGTGCGGGGCCGCGCACGACTTTTCCTTCAGCGTTGTACTGAGAACCGTGACAGGGACACATGAATTTGTTTTCGCTGGCATTCCAAGGCACGACGCAGCCTAAGTGCGTGCAGACGGCGTTAATCCCGTAATTAGCGATTTCTTTGCTGTCGGTGACGACGATATAAGTTGCATCGCCTTTTAAGCCTTGAGCGAGGACGCGATCGCCTGCATTATGGCTGCTGAGAAATTCGCTGACAACAACATCATTGCCCAGCTTATCTTTGGCTGTTACGCCGCCACCCGATCCACCGCTCGAAGGAGGAACGAAGTATTTAACAACGGGGTACAATGCCCCCAACGCTGTGGCGGTCATCGTACCGAAAGTGAGCAGGTTCATGAACTGCCGTCGCCCCATTCCTGGGACATCTGAAGGTAGGGAACTTTGAGTCATGGGTCAATCGTCAAATGAATAGTTTCCTGACACTTCCCGCGCCTCTAAAAGACTCGGAAATTCCTGGTTCGGCGACCGACCCAAACGATTACCTATCCTTGCGGCAGTCCTTAAACCCAATCTTCGCCGTTCGGACTTAGCACATCGCTAAGCCGCAGCCAGTATCGAGCTTAATTTAGGCAACCCCAGAGGGTCAGTCTCCCCAAGCTTTTCGGGTTGATGGGGATTAGACTTCCTTTCTTCCCGCCGTTTCCGCCTGTCTCGCGGTACGGTGTTGTCGCTAACATTTTGTTTTTTAAGTTTGCGAGTTGGCAGATTCGATAAGAATCTTGATGGCGTTGAAGAGGTTTTTTTATACCTCTAGGCGATCGCTCCTTTCAAGTCGATCCAGCGTGAAATTCACATCGGATATCGCGCCAAGAGCGGTTTTTCAGCCTGTACCTTCTGTTGTATTCTACACGATATGCCTAACCTTTTAACTTAACTTTTAAGGGGGCTTTCGATGAAATGGTTGAGGAATTCCAGCCGGAGGTCTAGAGTATAGGTGCGTTAAACAGTCAAACTCAGGTATAGATCGTGAAAAAAGCACCAAATGCGCTCGAAGTTATCGCTTTAACAGCCTTGACTTTCGCTGTTGCGAGTACCGCCCGAGCCGAAGAAACCAAAGATATCAGCCCCAACTTTGACGCTGAAACCGTCCCCATTGCTGCCCTCAATCCTTCAGCAATGCCCGCCCTGCGAGATACCCCAGATACCGAAGATAGGCTGCAAGAATTCGATCGCATCACCGCCCTCGATCCTTCGGCTTCCGAAACCGCCCTAGAGTCGCCCTCCCTCGCCCCCGAAACCGAATCATTCCCCACCGCACCGAAAACGCTCGCTGCTTCTACCCCCGAAATCGAATCATTCCCCACCGCGCCGAAAACGCTAGCTGCTTCTACCCCACCGACAGAACTCCCTCGTACCGCGCCCAGAAACCAAGTCGCCCAAAGAAGAAACCCCAACCCAAGTAACTTACCCGCAGGCATCTACGGCGCGCTGAGTGGCGATTTGCGCCTGTTGAGAGAAGCTCAACTCCAAGGATTAGCCGTATCGGGAATCGGAACAATCGGTACGGGAAGCACCGACTTTTTCGCGGGTTTTGGGATTAATGCCGCAGTCGGTTATAAATCACTCCAAAACAATTTGAGAGTTGAAGCCCAATTAGCTTACGGTCAAAACGAGATTGGCGTTGTCGAACTTCCCGCGATCGCTTCTCGTTCCATTTCCACAACAACAGTTAACGGCAAGGGCAGTATTTCTACCTTTACTGGATTCCTCAACGGCTACTACGATCTCAACACCGGCTCGAATTGGCAGCCCTATATCGGCGGCGGAATTGGGCTAACGCGACTGGCCAGTAACGGTATTAGCGCCACCTATCCCGGAACCGATTTAACCACCAGCGTGGACGATGCGAGATGGGGTTTTGCCTATCAAATTATGGCGGGAACGGCCTATTATCTCAGTCCTCAAACCGCCGTAACCTTGGGCTATCGCTACTTCGATCCCCTAGGCGGCAATACCTTCGACACGCCGTTAGGAGAAGTGCGCTTGAAAGATGGCGGCGCGCATAACTTTGAGTTTGGCGTGCGCCACTTCTTTTAAAGCGCGTTACCTTGCGATCGCGTTGGTTGGGTTCTACTACTCTCTACCCAACCCATCGTTGAATAAAGGTTAACATTCGTTGCATTTCAAAAATATTTGTGAGGCAGTCGCTCCATCTCCAATCCCTCAATCTCTCACAGAGCAAGGGTTTCGCACCACAATTGGGTTGCGGAACCCTTTCGAGCCGCGCCCTAAAACATTTGAGACAATGCTTAAACGCTTAACACCGGCTGGAGGCTATCTCGGTTATGAAATTGGCTTATTGGATGTATGCAGGCCCCGCTCACATCGGCACGCTTCGCATTGCTAGCTCCTTCAAAAACGTTCATGCCATTATGCACGCGCCCCTCGGCGATGACTATTTCAACGTCATGCGCTCCATGCTCGAACGGGAACGAAACTTTACTCCCGTGACAGCTAGTATCGTCGATCGCAATGTCCTCGCGCGCGGTTCTCAAGAAAAAGTCGTCGATAATATCACCCGCAAAGATAAGGAAGAAACGCCCGATTTAATCGTGCTTACGCCGACTTGTACGTCAAGTATTCTACAAGAAGATTTACAAAACTTTGTCGATCGCGCCCAAATGGATTGTCAGGGCGACGTTCTCCTGGCTGATGTCAATCACTACCGCGTCAACGAACTGCAAGCTGCCGATCGCACCCTCCAACAAATCGTCGAATACTACATCGCCAAAGCTCGTAAAAAAGGCGAACTTCCTGAAGGCAAAACCGAAAAACCTTCGGTTAACATCATCGGTATTTCAACCCTCGGTTTCCACAACCAACACGATTCTACCGAACTGAAACGGTTGATGGCAGACTTAGGCATTGAAGTCAACGCCGTTATTCCCGATGGCGCTACCGTTGAAGAATTAAAAAATCTACCCCGTGCCTGGTTTAACCTCATTCCCTACCGCGAATTAGGGCGCATGACAGCGCAATATCTCGAAAAAGAATTCGGAACGCCTTCGGTAGAAATTACGCCGATGGGAGTCGTTGAAACGGCACGCTGTATTCGTCAGATTCAACAAGTTCTCAACGCGCAAGGGGCAAACGTTGACTACGAAGATTTTATCAACGAACAAACCCTTTATGTTTCCCAAGCGGCGTGGTTTTCGCGATCGATTGACTGCCAAAACTTAACGGGTAAAAAAGCCGTTGTCTTTGGCGACAATACCCATGCTGCGGCGATGACCAAAATTTTAGCGCGGGAGATGGGAATTCACGTTGTTATGGCGGGGACATACTGTAAGTATGATGCTGAATGGTTCCGCAATGAGGTGAGCGAATATTGCGATGAAGTGTTAATTAGCGAGGATAATGGAGAGATTGGCGACGCGATCGCGCGCATCGAACCGGCTGCCATTTTTGGGACTCAAATGGAACGTCACGTTGGCAAACGTTTAGATATTCCCTGCGGCGTAATTGCCTCGCCCATCCACATCCAAAACTTCCCCATCGGTTATAAGCCTTTCTGCGGCTACGAAGGCACAAATCAAATCGCCGATTTGGTCTACAATTCCTTTACCTTGGGGATGGAAGATCACCTGTTGGAAATCTTCGGCGGACACGATACCAAAGAAGTGATTACCAAGGGAATTTCGGCAGATTCCGATCTCGGTTGGACGAAAGAAGCGCAAGTAGAACTGAATAAAGTTCCCGGTTTCGTGCGCGGAAAAGTGAAGCGGAACACCGAGAAGTTTGCGCGCGATCGCGGTTTGAGCGAGATTACCCTCGAGGTGATGTACGCTGCTAAAGAAGCCGTAGGCGCGTAATGTTGTAGGGACGTTGCATACAACGTCCCTACCCCTTGTATTTGTTATTCAGTTAACGCTTTTGGGTAGGGTGTGTTAGGCACGAGCTAAATTTTGGAGAAAAAGAGATTGATATTTTTGGCGCGCCGTAACGCACCATTTTAAGCTACGAAAACGCTTGGGTAGGCTACGTTACACGAAATATTTGTAGAGACGTTGTATATAACGTCTCTACAGATCGGTGTCACGGCAGTAGGCTACGTTATACCAATTCTCAGTTACGATGCACTAAATTTTTTGTCGTAGGGGCATAACAATGTTCATTGGTGTCAACTTAAGAATTTCTGGTAGGATGCGCGCCGCGAAGCGGATCCCTGCGGGATCGCGCCGACCTGCCCGAGTTAACTCAAGACCCGATGAG